>JALSTO010000281.1 GCA_026983685.1 Aquificaceae bacterium
ATCCCCAACGGCGAGCACGACTATACCCACGAGAGAAAGCTTCCCAAAGAAAAGATAAGAGAGGAATATTCCGAGGTTAGCCCAGAGAGCCTGTATCCCGGGTCTGGGCAGATTCCTGTTTCTTTCAAGGCTATCTATGAGCGGTGAGAATAGCTCAAGGAGTTGCTTATGCTTTTTCACAACCAGGTAGTTCAGTAGCAGGACAGAAAGCATGAGGAAAATGTTAGCCCAGTAAGGGAGGAAGTAAACGGGAAGACACCATAGAAGTATCAATACCAGGTGAAAGAACTGCCTCCTTATCTCAAGGGCGAGGTCATCTCTGTCTGAGTATCTCTTTGATCCTCGCATACACGTAGAACCTTACCTTAACAGAGTCCGCATCCTCTACCAGAAGCTCAAAGCCGAGCTTTATCCTTCCATCCTCAAGCTCCTGCACATTGACAAGCCTCGCTGAACCCATAACCTCCTCAACCTCAACGGGAAAGTCAATATGAACCTTGACCTCCCTGCCAAGAAATCGGTCTATCTCGGAGGGATCATCAACCACAACAGAAAAGCCACCCTCCGATATGTCCTCAACCTCGTACTCCCTTTCCTCTTCACCGCCCACCGACAGAAAGAGCTTAACAGGATGAACGTGAGAGGGCTGAACACGGGCACTCCTCCTGTCGCCTACGGGCTTCTCTGGATTAAGGGAGGGAAGGGTAACGATCACCTCCTCCTCGCTCTTTCCGATCACCTTGACAGGAAGAGCAAAGGTAGCGTACTTCATGTGAACTCTCTTGCCAAGAACAGCAAAGCGTTTAAGGAGCCTGGTAGCTTTCAAGACTATCCTATCTTCCTCAACCCTCCTTATCTGGGTCGTGGTAGTGAAGAAGAAGGAATCTTCAAAGATAAAAATTTCCGCTGTTTTATCTTTTTTCATCTCTATAAAGCTCCTCCATTCTCATCCCCCTTGAACCCTTCAGGAGAATTATATTTTTATCTTTCATCCATTTCAACATTTCTTCTTTAAGTGATTCTTTTTCTCTGAAGAAAAAGCAAACTCCCCCGTATCTCTTGCACTCCTTATAAGCCTCTTCCATTTCCCTGCCATAAAACAGTGCGCAGTCAACCCCCTGCTGGGCAACAAATTTCCCGATCTCAGCGTGCAGTCTGGGACTCTCTTCTCCGAGCTCAAGCATATCGCCAAGAACCGCTACCCTCTTAGAGCTAGTTTCTAAAGAGCATAATGTCCTTACAGCGTTCTTTACCGAAGGCGGATTTGCGTTGTAGGTATCGTCAATGAGGAAGAAATCACCTCTATCAATCAGGTTCATTCTCCCCTCTGGTGCTCTGAAGCTCATGAGAGCTTCTCTGAATTCTTCGGGTTCATGCCCGAGAGCTTTTAGGACTCCGAAGGAGGCGAGGACGTTCTCAACCACCCCCCTGCTGAGGACTGGTATGCTAAAGGCTTCATCGCCTATCCTAAACTCGGTACCTTTTAGGCTGAGCCTAACCCCGCTCGCCCTGAGCTCTGAACCTTCCCCAAAGGTTATCAGCCTGTCAGGTGGTAAGTCGTAGTAGGCTTTTATGTTTGAGGGCAAAACCGCCCAGCTCTCCTCATCAAATCCATAGAATATCTCACCGTTTCCCTTTATGACGTTCTCAAGACTGCGGAAGGTTTGCAGGTGTTCCTCTCCTATGGCAGTGATGACACGCACAGAAGGCTCAGAAAGCTTTGTCAGGCTCAAAACATCACCCACCCTGCTTGCCCCAAGCTCAAGGACCGTGTAATCAGCCTCCTGAGGCATATTGGCAAGGACAAGAGGTAGTCCGATCTGGGAGTTAAGGTTGCCCTCGCTCCTGTACGCCTTGGACACTTTGGAGAGGAGGTGATATATGAGTTCTTTGGTTGTGGTCTTTCCAACCGAACCAGCCACCCCGATCACACGTCCCTTGAAGTTCTCCCTCTTCCATCTCGCAAGCCTGCGAAGAGCCTCCAGGACCGACCCCACCACCACGATGAACTTGCCCTCCGGGACGGGAAGGAGCCTCTCAACAACCGCTCCCACAGCTCCCTTTGAAAGGGCGTCCATCACGAAGGAGTGTCCATCATGCCTCTCACCTTTCAGGGCAAAGAAGAGCTCCCCTCCGGAGATCTTCCTGCTGTCAATAGAAACCCCCTCTATCGTAGCCTCAGCGTTCCCTATCAGAATGCCCCCAAGAAGGCTGGCTATATCCTCTGCTCTCATCCTTCCATGAATTTAATCTCTTTAAGCGCTCTGTAGTTGGTGAGGTCAAGCTGGAGAGGTGTAACTGAAATGTAGCCGTTCATGACAGCCCAGTAGTCTGTTCCCTCCTCCGCGCTCCAGCCGAACTGCTCCGCTGCTATCCAGTAAAGGGTTTCTCCATAGGGGGCACGGTACTTAAAGACCTTCTCCCTGTAGTCTCTCCTGCCCTGACGGGTCACCTTTATGCCCTTTACCTCCTCCCTGCTCAGGTTCGGTATGTTCACGTTAAGGTAAGTGTCCTCTGGCATACCCATCTCAAGCACCTTCTCAACTAAGAGCCTGCAGGAATAGGCTATCTCTTCAAACATTAGGTCTTCCCTTCCAAAGGCTGAGAAGGCTATGGAAGGTATCCCAAGGATCCTCCCCTCCATGGCGCCCGAGACGGTTCCAGAGTAAGTTATGTCCTCGCCGAGATTAGGTCCCTCATTTATACCCGCACAGACAAGGTCCGGCTTCTCCCCCTCAAGGACCACATAGTAGCCAAGATGTATGCAGTCCGCAGGCGTTCCCCCTATAACCGTGTAGTAGTCCTCCTCAATCTTCCTCATTTTCAAGGGCATGGTGAAGGTAAGGGAGTGCCCCACCCCGCTCAGGTTCCTGTCAGGAGCAACCACAACGACCCTTCCTATCGGACGGAGGGCTTCCCTGAGAGCCCTTATCCCTTCGGAGAAGTATCCATCATCGTTTGTGATCAGTATCGTAGGCATGTGCTTTAAAATTTTAAGATACAGGAGGTGAAGAGATGGGAGCAAGAAAGCTTGAACGGAGTGAGTGGGAAAGGTATTTTGACAACATATCTAAGCACCTTAAGGGAGTTGAAGGACAGCTTGAGATGATCAGTGAGGAGATGGGAGATCAGGTGGAGGTTGAGTGGACCTTCGTTGAAGGTCTATCCTACGACCCTAAGGACGATGTCTTTGAGATCCAGTTCTCTGAAGGTAAGCATGACCATCTCGTTCACAAGCCTGTTGATATATACGTTGACGAACAGGGAGGAGTTTTGAACTCCGTGGAGGTAGTTAAGGAGGACGGGACGAGGATGGTTCTTAAGCTAAAGCCCGCACCAGCTCTGCCCTCCTGATCACTTGAGAGTGTAAATCCTTGTCAGGGCTATCTTGCCAAAGTAGGTATCCCCATACTTTTTGGAGAGCTCCTCGTAAATACTGAGGGCTTTCTTCCTATTACCTACCTTCTCGTACACGAACGCTCTCAGGAGGCTCGCGGAGATGTAGTTGAAGTCACCTTTCTTTATATGCGACAGGTCCTTAAGGGCTTCCTCCAGCTTTCCGGAAGAGTAATCAACGTACGCCTTTCTCTCAATATAGAGCTTCTTAAGGTCCTCCTCCCCAAGCTCCTTAGCGATAAGAGACGGGTCAGCTCCTATCAGGGCTAAAAAGTAGGGATAGTAGGGAGTTCCCCTGACCTTATCCTCTACCTGCTCCCTCTTGAGCTCACCCTTTTCAAATCTATAAACCAAGGCTGCGATCCTGTCCAGCTCCCTTTCCTTGTATTTCTTCCAGTAGTTCAAACCGCCGACAAGGGCAGCTATCAGCAGAGCCAAAGCTACCCCTATGAGGATATCTCTGCTGAGTATCATACCTTCATTATCTCCTCTTCCTTTGCCTCAAGGAGCTTGTTTATCTCATCTATGTATCTGTCGGTGAGCTTCTGGAGCCTCTCAAGTGCCCTCTTCTTCTCGTCCTCAGATACACCTTCAAGGTCCTCAATCATCTCCTTCGCATCCCTTCTTATGTTCCGGACCGCAACCCTCGCCTCCTCCGCAAGCTTGTGGAGCATTCTTACAAGCTCCTTTCTCCTCTCCTCAGTCAGAGGAGGTAGGTTTACCCTTATCGTGTTCCCCTGGGTATTCGGGTTAAGACCAAGCTCCTCCCTGATAACCTTCTCTATTGCTGGAACAGCGTTGTTGTCCCAGACCTGTATGAGTATCTGGTTGTGTTCGGGTATGGATATCGTGCCGAGCTGTTTGAGGGGGACCTTTGAGCCGTAGTACTCCACCTTCAGCTCCTCCACTATGGCTGTTGAAGCTCTACCCGTTCGGATACCTGCTATCTCACCCCTGAAGTGCTCCACACTCTTCTTCATGTCCTTTTCTGTCTCTTTTAGTATGTCTTCTATCTCCTGTACCATCTCTTCACCCCCTTACTATTATTATCCTCTCACGAGGGAGCCGATGTTCTCTCCCAAAACCACAGCTCTTAAGTTCCCTTTCTCCTTTATGTTGAACACCACTATAGGTATCCTGTTCTCCCTGCACATCGTTAAAGCGGTGTGGTCCATCACCCTGATACCTCTGTTGATTACCTCAAGGTAGTTGATCTCTTTTATCAACACCGCATCGGGGTATTTTTCGGGATCTTTATCGTATATGCCACCTACCTTTGTAGCTTTAAGAAGGACCTCAGCTCCTATCTCCGCAGCCCTGAGAGCTGCAGCGGTGTCCGTTGAGAAGAAGGGATTTCCTGTTCCTCCTGCGAATATGACGACCCTACCCTTCTCAAGGTGCCTTACAGCTCTCCTCCTTATGTAAGGCTCCGAGACCTGCCTCATCTCTATTGCGGAGAGAACCCTCGTGGGAATATCAACGTGCCTCTCCAGAGCGGACTGGAGGGCAAGGGCGTTTATAACTGTGGCGAGCATTCCCATGTAATCAGCGGTCGCCCTATCTATACCTATCCCTTCCCCCTGAAAACCCCTGAATATATTCCCGCCTCCTATGACTATGGCGAGCTGGATACCGAGCTGGTGCACGCCCTTTATCTCATGAGCTATATACTCAAGGAAGTCAGGGTCAATGCCGTAGCCCTGTTCGCCTGCAAAGGCTTCCCCCGAAAGCTTGAGTAGTATGCGACGGTACCTGGGGGTTGGTTCATCCATCAGAGACCACCGAGCTCAAATCTGCAGAACCTCTTTATCTCCACACCGAGCCCTGAGTCCTTGATAACCTGCCCCACCGTCTTCTTGTCGTCCTTTATAAAAGCCTGCTCAAGTAGAACCTTCTCCTGATAGAACTTCCTGAGCTTACCCTGGACTATCTTCTCAAGGATGTGCTCCGGCTTTCCCTCCTGACGAGCCTGCTCCATGAGTATCTTTTTCTCCCGCTCAAGGGCTTCCTCGGGAATCGTTTCCACGCTTACATACTCGGGTCTCATGGCAGCTATCTGCATGGCGACATCCTGAACAAGCCTCAGAACCTCCTCACCCAGTGAAGGGGCTTTGAAGTCCAAGAGAACACCTATCCTGCCACCGCCGTGAACGTAAGAGTGGAGGTAGTCCTCCGTATCGTACCTGCAGTATCTGGAGAGTCTTATGTTCTCACCTATCTTGGCTATTGCTTCTTTTATGAGCTCCTCAACGGTCTTGGAACTGTCCCTGTAGAACTTCTGGCGAAGTATATCGGACCCTTCACCCTCTTTGTCTGCATTCTCATCAAGGCTCAGGATGTGCTCAAGGATGTCGTCCGCAAGTCTCTGGAACTCCTCGTTCCTGGCAACGAAATCGGTCTCACAGTTTAGCTCTATCATCGCCCCCCTCTTTCTGTCTTCGGTTACCTTGACCCTTACGAGGCCCTCCTTAGTTTCCCTGCTCGCCTTCTTCTCAGCCTTGGCGAGCCCCTTTACCCTGAGTATCTCCTTTGCCTTCTCTATATCCCCTTTGGCTTCCTCAAGAGCCTTTTTGCAGTCAAGCATACCCGCTCCTGTCATCTCTCTGAGCTTCTTAACATCGCTCATGCTCACGGACATCTCCGACCTCCTATCATTCGTAATCAACTGTGTCCTTGTCTATCTCTTCGTACTTCTCGGACATTGCAACAGCCTTCTCAAAGAGCTTCTTCTCGTGCTCCTCAACCGCAACGACCTTCCTTTCCCTCTTGGGAGCCTCCTCTTCGGCGCTCTCCCTCCTCGTATTACCCTCAAGAACTGCATCCGCTATCTTTGTTGTAAGTAGCTTGACAGACTTTATAGCGTCATCGTTCCCAGGTATAAGATAGTCTATAACATCCGGATCGCAGTTGGAGTCAGCTATTGCAACTACGGGTATGCCGAGCTTCCTCGCCTCCCTGACGGCTATGTACTCCCTGACCGTATCAACAACCCAGATCAGGTCGGGGAGAGCTGTCATCTCTCTTATCCCACCGTAGAGCTTGTTAAGCCTCTCCATCTGCCTCCTGAGTCTCCTGACCTCAGTCTTGGGTAGGACATCAAAGACTCCTTCAGCCTCCATCCTCTCAAGCTTGTTCAGCTTCTGAATGCTCTTCCTGACCGTCTGGAAGTTAGTCAGAAGTCCTCCTACCCACCTCTCATTTACGTAGAAGGCTCCACACCTCTGGGCTTCCTCTTTGATTATCTCCTTCGCCTGTCTCTTGGTGCCAACGAAGAGAACCGTTGCTCCTTGAGCAACGCTATCGGAGACAAAGTTGTAAGCTTCTTCAAGCAGGACGAGGGTTTTGTTGAGGTCAATTATGTGTATCCCGTTTTTGACGCCGTAAAGGTAGGGCGCCATCTTAGGGTTCCAGCGGGACTTGGAATGTCCGAAGTGAACTCCCGCCTCAAGGAGCTCTTTCATTGATACAACTGCCATAGTCAAACCTCCTTGGGTTTTTGCCTCCCTTTCCCGATGAACCCACAGGGGCAACCCAAGCGGGAAAGGTGCGTTTTGGTCTCTTTATTATAACATCAGTCTTCAAAGAGATGAACCTTGTGGGGGTCTATCCCGATTGTGACGTTCTCCCCTTCCTTTATACCAATGGGCTCCGACAAAAGGAAGATCTCCCCTGCATGAGTGGATACCTGAAGAAGTATTTCCCTCCCCATATAATCAACGTAGATAACCTTTCCCTTGAGAACTCCACCATCGGGAGGGTTTAACCTCATATGTTCGGGGCGTATTCCAACCAGTATTTCCCTTGAGCTGGTACCTTTCAGGAGGAGAACTTTACCCTCGGGAAGCTTCAGCCTATAGCTTCCAATGGCTATGAAGAGTCCTCCCTTCTCCTTCAGAAGCCTTGCCCTTATAAGGTTCATCGGTGGAGAACCTACGAATGTGGCAACGAACCTGTTGGCTGGTTCCTCGTAAAGCTCCCGAGGACTCCCGATCTGCTCTACCCTGCCCTCCCTCAAAAGGAGTATCCTGTCTCCCAGACTCATAGCCTCACTCTGGTCGTGGGTGACATACAGGGTTGTTATCTTGAGCTTCCGAACAAGCCTCTTGAGCTCAATCCTCGTATGAAGCCTGAGCTGGGCATCAA
Source organism: Aquificaceae bacterium (assembly GCA_026983685.1). Classification (GTDB taxonomy): domain Bacteria; phylum Aquificota; class Aquificia; order Aquificales; family Aquificaceae; genus Hydrogenivirga. The sequence goes on from JALSTO010000281.1 coordinate 7,540, forward strand.
GGTTTGATAGGGGTTCGTCAAGGAGGAAGAGGTTAGGCTTCCTGACAAGTGCCCTTGCAATGGCTACCCTCTGCCTCTGCCCACCGCTGAGCTCTGCAGGCTTTGCCTTTAAGAGGTCAAAAATATCAAGCAGGGAGGCTACCTCTCTGACGGATCTCTCAATCTCTTTCCTGTCCACACCTATCACTCTGAGGGGGAAGGCTATGTTATCAAACACACTCATATGAGGATAGAGGGCGTAGCTCTGAAAGACCATAGCAACGTTCCTCTCTCTCGGTGGGACGAAGATGCCCCTCTTGGGTGAGGCAACGAGCCTATCTCCGAACCATATCTCTCCGGCGCTCGGCTTCTCAATTCCAGCTATCAAGTTTAAGATAGTTGACTTCCCGCTCCCGCTCGGTCCAAGGAGCACGAATATTTCCCCCTCCTCCACCTCAAAGCTCACGTTCCTGAGAGCTTCAACCCTTCCCCTCTCGGAGTAAAACTCCTTGCTCAGGTTCGCCACCCTCAGTCTC
>JALSTO010000282.1 GCA_026983685.1 Aquificaceae bacterium
ACTTACTTTGAATCCGCTACCCTTATAGCTCTCATGTACTTCAGGGACATGGAAGTTGATGTGGCTGTTATGGAAGTGGGCATGGGGGGAAGATGGGATGCTACCAAAGTCAGCGAGCCGGTGCTCGTCGGCATAACCAACGTAGAGAGGGATCACGTCAGGTGGCTCGGTAGGACTGTTGAGGAGATAGCCCAGGACAAGCTTCAGCTTTACAGGAGAGGTTTCCCACTTGTATTAGGAAGTGCAAGGTACCCCATCTATCCGAAAGCTCTTGAGATGGGGCTTGAGAACCTCGTTGTGGCGGGGCAGGACTACACCTACAGATCGGGAAGTGCGGGCGAGCTCCTTGATTACTCCTACGGAGACTTTTACTTAGAGAGGGCTAAGCTGGGTCTTCTGGGTAAGTGGCAGGTGGACAACTCAGCCTTTGCCCTGACCTTAGCTAACCTCTTCACGGACCTTGAAAGGGAGAAGAGCCTCAAGGCTCTCATGGAGACACGCTGGGAGGGGAGGATGGAGCTGGTGAGAGAAGAACCACTCCTTATACTTGATGGATCTCACAACCCCTGTGCTGTCAAGAAGGTTGTCAAGGAGGTGCTCAGGCTCTTTCCCGGCATAGAGTTCCTCTTTACGGGGCTCGCAGGTAAGGAGTGGGAGGTCTCAATGGAGTTCATCAGAAGGTGGACCGATAGGATACATCTGGTTCAGGTCAGCCACCACAGAGGGGAGCCCGTCATTAACCTGAAGAGGCGTGCGGAAGAGCTCGGGTTCAGAGAGATAAACGTTCTCGGCTCCGCCTCGGAGGTCTGGTTCCTTGATAGAGATATATGTGCCATAGGCTCCCTTTATCTGGTAGGTGAAATTAAAGAAACCTATCAGAACTCCGTTATATAAAATAGGGTTTGGCATGTATGTGCTTTTTAAGCAGGCTATCTTTGACAGGGAAGGGAACGTAGCCTTCTACGAAGTAATGCTTAAGGATATAAAGACGAAGGAGTTCCCCAAAGATCTTGATCCTCTGAAAGCCACCTCCATAACGCTCAACATAGTGACCGATGTCGGACCAGAAAAGATAGGAAACGGGAAACCCATATTCATAAACGTTCCTTCCTTATTTCTTGAAGCCACGATGTTTGAGCTCCTTTCCCCTGAACACGTCGGTATAGAGCTCGTTGATAACAGGGATATAACCGACGAACTCCTCAGGGCTGTAAACGAGCTCGTTGACAGGGGCTTTGTGTTCTGTATAGATGACTTTGGCTTTGAGAAGGTTAATTATCTGCCTCTCCTCAACAAATGTCACCTGGTGAAGATAAACTGGAAGGAGCTCGTCTATACGAAGGAAGAACTCACAGAGGTTATGGGGATACTCAAGGAGCTCAAGAAAGGAGTGATAGCTAAGAACGTTGAGACAGAGGAAGACTACGACAGAGCTAAGGAAGCGGGAGCTGACTACTTTCAGGGTTTCTACCTATCCAAGCCCATACCTATCAGAGACGTAAGGAGCCTCTACTTTATGAAGAACACTGTTATCAAGCTCTACGAAGCTCTCAAGAGGAGGGACCTGAAGAAGGTGGCGGAGGTTATTGAACGGGACGTTGGGGCTACCTACAGGCTTCTGAGGTTTGTTAAGTCTCTCTATAAGGAAAGGGCACAGGACATAAACTCCGTTGAGGATGCCATATCCCTCC
>JALSTO010000283.1 GCA_026983685.1 Aquificaceae bacterium
CTTCAGGAAGGGAGACTGGCTCAATGCCTACAGACTGTTCAAAGACCCCTATCACAGAGCGATAGCTCTTTTTAACGCGGGCAGGTACGAGGAGGTTCTCAAGACGCTCAAGGACACAAAGAGCCTCAAGGAGAGGCTACTGAAGGCAAAGGCAGCCATATCCCTCGGAAGGGGTAAGCTCGCCCGAAAGTTCCTGACCGAGGAAAGTCCTGAAGAGATTTACCTCTTGGGAATGAGCTACTTTATAGAGGGAAATTACGAGGAGGCTATCAGGTACTTCAAGAGGCTCTTGAAGGAGGAAGCCTTAAAGAGCAAAGCCATGTTGAGGATAGCGGACTCCTACTACAACCTTGGGAACTACGACAGTGCACGAACACTATATAAGGAGATACTCAACCTATACCCGGACTCTCCCGAGGCTACCGATGCAACCCTTGCCTTAGCACAGATTGAGCTTCAGAAGCCGAGTGGTGACCTTGAGAGGCTTATAGTTGAGTTTGAGAGCAAGTTCCCGGGCTCACCCATGATACCCGATCTCAAGTATCAGCTCGCTTCCCTCTACCTTAAGGAGGGGAAGAAAGAGTCTGCTAAAAGAATACTTGAAGAACTCCTTGACCTTGAGACATACAAACCAAGAGCTATGCTCAAGCTGGCGGAGATTGAGGAAGACCCCCTCAGGAAGGAGGAGATGCTCAAGGAGGTAATAAGGATCGGCGGTAAGGAGGAGAAGAAGAGGGCAACCGCCATGCTTATGAGCCTCTACCTTGAAAAGAAAGAGTTTGAGAAGCTCGCGGACTTCCTCAGCAAAGGGGATTACGACGACAGGAAGAAAGCGCTGGACATATACATAAACGAAAACCTTGAAAAGGCTATGAAGCTATTTGATGAGCTTATAAAGGAGAATCCAGACGATGAGGAGCTGAAGGTTAAAGCCCTTGAACTCTACAGCAAGACAAAGGGAAAGAAGTATCTTCTGATAGCCAAGGAGAGCTCCGACAAGAAGGTCAAGGCTAAGGCTCTGTATCTCCTCGGTTTAAAAGAAAAGAAGAGAAACGAGAGGAAGGCTCTTGAATACTTCGTTGAGGTTATACTCTCCGCGGAAAAGGTTCAGCCCTACTACAATAAGAGCGTACTTCAGGCTGTTGACCTGCTCCTATCAATGAAAGCCAGAAGGGACGCCTCCTGCCTCCTCTCCAAGCTGGACCGAAGGTATCTTACGAAGAGGGAGATGAAAAAGGTTAATATATTGAGGAAGAAGCTTCCAAAGTGTGAGGTGAAGAAGTGATGGAGGGAGTCCTGACAGAGCTCATGACCCTTATAAGGAAGGGGGGTATAGTGATGTACCCCCTGATAATCCTTTCCCTGATATCCTGGGTTTACATAGTGGAAAGGCTCGTGAACCTCAGGCTTGGTCTGTTCCTTCCCCAGAACCTGAGCGAGGTAAAGCTCCTTCTTCAGAAGAGCGATGTTGATGGCGCCTACAAGGTCCTCTCGCTGAACAAGGATGTATTCTCAAGGGCACTCAGGCTAACCTTAGAGGAGTATCTCAAGGGAAACAGGAGGAAGAGTGAGCTCAGCAGAGTTATGGAAGTTGAGCTCTCGGCGGTCGTCCCAATGGTTGAAAAGAACTTGATGCTTCTCTCCGCCATCGCCTCAATAGCGCCCCTGCTCGGCTTGTTCGGGACGATA
>JALSTO010000284.1 GCA_026983685.1 Aquificaceae bacterium
AGCCTTCAGTATCTCAGGGTTATCCTCCTTAACAGCTGAGGAGTAAACGACAACCTGCGTATCCCTGCCTACGTTTTCGGGGGAATGTCCTATGAATATCCTTGCTCCCTTTTCCCTGAGCATCAGTGTATTTTTATTCTCCCTGACGTCCGAGCCAGAGACCTCATAGCCCATCTCCAAGAGTATCCGAGCTATTCCGCTCATACCTATTCCGCCGATTCCTACGAAGTGGAACTTCCTTATCCTCTCCCTCAGCATTCTGAGGTTTATTGTATAACTTTAAGTAAGATATACGGAGGGAAGATGATAAAACTGCTGGGGTTCACCATTTTCAGCTTACTTCTTTTCAGCTTCTCTTTCTCTCAGCGGATAGAAGAGCTCTTTAAGGAATATAAGGAAGCTTCGGAGCTTTACAGGAAGACGAGAAAGGAGAGCCTCGGTCATCTGATCCTCTTCACGAGGGAGGACTTAGACAGGATGCAGGCTTACAGGCTCTCAGATGTCCTCAAGGCTATCAGGTTCTTTACGCTTTCAAGCAACAGGTTCGGGATACTTACCTTGAACGGATACGGCGATGTCTCCCCAATACCCAGACACATAAGGCTTTACATAAACGACCACGAGGTCTCTTCACTGCACACTGGTTCGCCTTTCCTCGTCTGGGAGAACTTTCCCCTTGACTCCGTTGATCACATAGAGATCTACTACGGCATTGGAGCTATAGAGCTGGGCAACGACCCTGCTACTCTCATAATCAAGGTTTATACCAAGGAGCCTGAGAAGGAGAATGCCAGCACCATCAGGACGAGTGTCAGTTCCAGGAAAGGCTACGATGGTATCCTTTACTCTGGAAGGGAGCTGAGTTCCGGGCTCTCCTATCTGTTTATGATCTCCACAGGCTACGACAACAGGGCTGAACCTGTTCTGAATGGACAAAGACTTTCAAGGGACGGAAGGTACAGGTTCGCCTTCTTTGGTCTTTACTCCGATAACGCCTCCTTTGAGCTCGGTTACGGTTTCATGCGGAAAGACCCCTTCATGGGCTTTGCCCTTGACAACGTTGCAGAGAAGGGCTACACGCGGGCTGAGGACCTGTACGCAGTCCTGACTGTCAGACCCGAAGGAGACCCTACTATGAAGCTCGTTCTGTCGGTTGACAACCACAGGAGAAAACACTACGAGAGGAGCGAAGGGGGACTTTTCATACCTGTATTTATGGACTACCTCAATCCTCTCAACAACCCCGTTAGCTTTTATGAAAACACCTTCTTCAACAAGGTAGAGTTATACGCCTCCAAGGAGTTCACGGGGGAGAGGAACAAACTTCTTACCGCAGTCTCCTATAAGCTCTACAGCTCCGATGTTGACAGTAGGTACTACGAGAAGCTCGGGGGAGGAATTGAGATTGCTGGAAGTGTGGTCCCCTTTGACAGACAGGAGGTTTACTCCCTGATAATTGAAGACAAGTTTTCTCTTAATCCGAAGAACCTCCTCATCGGAGGTATAAAACTTGACAAGTATTACAGAAACGGAGGTTTTAAAGACTTTGATGAATTCATAGCAAGGCTCGGCTACATATCCCTACTGGGCAAGAATCTCACCCTGAAGGGCTTTGTTTCAAGGAGCTACATCCCTCCTTACTTCTACGATACGGAGATATCGGGAAGGGACCTTGATACAACCAAGATC
>JALSTO010000285.1 GCA_026983685.1 Aquificaceae bacterium
GTCAAAGTAGTCAGGTTCAGGAGGAACTACGGGCAGACTGCAGCGATGTACGCCGGTTTTGAACACGCAAGGGGTGATGTGATAATAACGATGGACGCTGACCTTCAGAACGACCCAGAGGACATACCCAGACTTCTTGAGAAGCTGGAGGAGGGTTACGACATAGTGAGCGGGTGGAGAAAGGACAGGAAGGACCCCTTCCTGTCAAGGAAGCTACCCTCCAAGATAGCCAACTGGATAATCTCCAAGGTAACGGGCGTGGAGCTCCACGATTACGGATGCACCCTCAAGGCATACAGGTCCGAGATAGCGAAGAGATACAGGCTCTATGGCGATATGCACCGCTTCCTGCCAGCCCTCGCAAAGCGCTTTGGGGCGAGGATCACCGAGATACCCGTGAAGCACCACCCGAGGCTCTACGGAAAGTCAAAGTACGGCATAGGCAGAACCATCAGGGTTATCCTTGACATATTTCTTGTTAAGTTCCTAAACGAGTACATAACGAAGCCCCTCTATGTTTTTGGAGGGTTTGGCTTCTTCCTGCTTGTGATCGGCACTCTTATAGAGCTCTACCTGAGCTTTCTGAAATTCTTTATGGGTGAGGACATAGGAGGAAGACCACTGCTCATACTCGGTGTTCTCCTTATACTCGCGGGAATACAGCTTCTCTCCACGGGAATAATAGCGGAGCTGATAATAAGGACCTACTACGAGTCAAGGGGGGAGAAGCCCTACGTTATTGAAGAGAAGATAAACATAAATGATTAAACTTTAATTATGGAGATTCTCAGGGGAGAGGGGATACTCACCGCCCTCAGGAGGCTTTTTTCGGAGGCGAAGGAAGAGGTAAAGATAGCTTCCGCATGGGTCAAGGGGGAGGTTATCAAGGATCTCCTTTCACTGCTTAAACAGGGGGTCAAGGTTGAGCTAATACTCAGGGCTTCCTCCTACGAGGACTTCAGAATAACGGACTCTGAAGTCTTCAAGGCTGTTAAGGAAAGAGGGGGAAGGCTCTTTCTGAACGAGAGGCTACACGCAAAGTTCGTGATAGTTGATAGAAAGAAGGCACTGGTCGGCTCTGCAAACCTGACTCACTCAGGGCTCCTGCCTGAAGGAAACGTAGAGACCGCCGTCCTTCTGTCGGAAGCTAAGAAGATAAGGGAGCTGGAGGAACACTTTGAGGCTATAAAGGAGGAGTCCTACGACTTTTCAAAGACGGTCGCCTTCATACTCAGCCTTGAGACAGCGAGGGAGGGTAAGGTCCTCCTTCTTAGGGAGCTTCAGGAACAGACCTACGTAAAGATACCCATTGATAGGGAAAATTTTTTCCTCGGTAGGATATCCCAGATAAGGTCGGTCAACACCTCCCTTGAAAGCCTTGGTGATGATGTGCTTCTCAAAGACAGCTCCTTCTTTAAGGAAGTTTTCTCTGTTGATGAGGACTCCTGGAGGGTTGCGAGTATTTTTGCAAAGGCTCAGGAGGGTATTGAGCTGAAGGTAGCGAGCTTGGAGGTTCTCGGTGAGTACGAGAAAAAGAGGAATCTCTTCAAAACGCCTGTCCGTCCCCTCAGGGCGGGCTCACCCGTTGAGATACTTGAGGTCGGAGAATCCGCCCTCAGGGCGATACTCTTGAAGAACCACTCTGGCTACGATATGAGGTTTCCTACCTATCTTGGTATGCTTCAGGGA
>JALSTO010000286.1 GCA_026983685.1 Aquificaceae bacterium
TGCCTCTTTAAGAAAACTCAGAGACCTGTCGTAATCCTCAACTCTCCTGTGGGGTAGCTTGTAAACCTCCGAGATCGTCTCATCGTCTCCTATTATGTCAAGCAGGACCGCATCAACCTCCGCTTCTCTGAGACCTCTGGCAAACTCCTCATCAACGAGACCCACATGGCAGGTAACGAGCATACCAAGTTCCTTCTTGACAGCCCTCATCGTATCAAAGAAGGGCTGAAGCTCCACGAATCCGTCCTTGTTTGAGCCTCCGGAGACCAGAATACCTGTAACGCCCTGCTCTTTCAGCCCAGTGCAGACCTTCCAGAGCTCTTCCGGTGTTGTTGCGGGTATCATGTGCCAGAGTATCTTGCTGGCACAGTGATCGCACATGAGCTCGCAGTTTCTACCTGTTATGGATATATCAACGAACTTCGGAGGGGTTTTGATGGAGAAGTCCTCAACCTCATAGTGCTTGAAACCCGGACTGTGGAAGTAAACCTTCCTGCCAAAGTTCCTGAGCCTTATATCTAAACCTTCGCTCAGCTCCTGGGCAAGCCTTTCGTCTATCTCAACATCAATATCTATCATGACTTCTCAAGGAGGGGGCGAAGCCCCCTTATCCCTTAACCACACTTAACGCCTTTTTCTTCCGCAACCTTCCTGAGAGCTTCTACAGCCTCCGGTCCCTTCATGAGCTGGTTTATGTCGTCGGGATTGGTGGGCTTTAGCTTGACTATCCAGCCCTGACCGTAGGGGTCGTCGTTAACGAGTGCGGGATTTCCCTTGAGAGCTTCATTAACCTCAACTATCTCTCCTTCAAAGGGTGCTGGCACGGGACCGACCCACTTTCCGCTCTCAATGGTCGCAACGCTCTTGCCCTTCTTCACGGTCTTGCCTATCTTCTTCGGGGTGTAGGCAACAAGTCTGCCAGCCATTGCAGCTGCGATTGAGGTAAGCCCAACGGTGTAGGTTCCGTCCCCGTTGTCCTTCACCCAGGTGAAGGCGTTTGCATCAGGGTCAACATGGTAGAGAAGGTCCTCCGGGACCTGGCATCCGTTTACCTCTGCCATTTTACACCTCCCGTCTATTGGAATTTAGAGATTATTGTATCCCATTTAGAAGACGATCAGCTTGTCAGCTTCCATTGCCCGTATGGCGAACTCGCTTGCAGGGACGACCCCATCAAGCTCGGGTATCAGCTCCTCCTCCGTAAGACCGAGGGAATCAACAGCCTGCTTACAGGAGAAGAACTTGACGCCCGCGAGCTTGGCATCCCTCATGAAGTCATAGACGGTCTTCGGTTTCTGTCCGTTCTGGGGGAAGCAGTTTCCCTCTCCAACGGGACATATCTTTTCCGCTATCCCTTTCCTTATAAGGTTGGTTCCGTCCATGTTGAAGAATATCTCTACATCCGCGTCGTTGGCTGCCATCAGGGCTGCTATATAGAAGGGCGAGGCACACCGCCAGGGTGTCCTCGGACCGCTCGTCATCAGTATTACTATCTTCTTTTCCTCTTCCATTCCCCCGAACCTCAGGCAAGACCGAGTCTCTTGAGTACAGGTATGGGGTCGGAGAGGTTGTCCTTGAGCTTCACGTCCCCTGCGCTGTAGCCGAAGGCAAGACCCATAAGCTGTGTAAAGTATGCAGCGGGAACGTCAACATCAGGCACTCCCTTCATCATGAGCCTGTGCCTGTACATCTCAAGGGAAGCGTGACAGAGGGGACACTCGGTAGCTATTATGTCCGCACCGTTGCGCTTGGCGGTCTGAAGTATCATCATGACGAACTTCTCCGAGACCTGCTCGTCGGATAGGGAGTGAGGACCACCACAGCACTGGGTGTGCATGGGCTCAAACTCAACGTTGGTAGCTCCTGCAGCCTCAAGGAGAGCCTCCATGTAGTAAGGGTGTTCATCGTCATCCGCTGTCTCCCTCATCCTCGGTCTCTCCTGCTCTTCACTTCCGGAGTGGGAGTAGGTTCTCGCGTAGAAGTGGGGTCTCGTGTAGAGACAGCCGTAGTAGTTAGCAACCTTAAGCCCTCGTAGGGGCTTTTTAGTTCTCTCCCTAACCTTCTCTGGACCCGCTTCATGGTAGAACCACTCAAGGATGTGGTAGGTGTGGGGTATCTCCGTGAGGGGATCAACACCACCCTCTTTGAGGAGTGAGTTTATCCTTTCAAAGACATTCTTGTCGGTCTCAAGGAAGTACTCAGCCCTCTGAAGGGAGAAGGAACATCCGTTACAGGGGGCTACTATAACGCTGTGTCCCTGCCTCTTTGCGAGGGACATGTTTCTTGCGTTCAGGAGCATCGTGCCCCAGAAGGTGACGTTCTTCGTCTCCATAGCCCCACAGCAGTTGTAGTCCTCAAGGTAGTCAAGCTCAAGACCGAGCTCCTTGGCAACTATCCTCGTTGATACATCGTAAGCCCTCGCTGCCCCTTCAAGGGAGCAACCAGGGTAGTATGCGACTCTCTTTCCTATACCGCCCATGGGCGGTTTTCTAACCTGTGCTACAGCCATCTCATCACCTCCTTAGCTTAGTGGGTATAGACTCCCTCTTCCTCCATAACCTTCCTGAGAACCTGTTTAAACTTGTTCCAGTTCTTGGTCCTTGGGTGGAAGAGCATGTGCTTTGCGTTGAGAATAAGGAAGCCTATGTTCATGTTTTTCAGAGGCTTTGCGGCAAGCTCCTTGAGCCATTCAGGAACACCGCCTATGAAGGGTATGGGCTTCTTGAGTATAGGGTCCTTGACAACCTGATAGCCCTGCTTCTCTATCCAGCCGAAGAGTAGCTCCCCGTCCTCTATCCTTCCGTACTCATAGACGCTGTCAAGGAAGAACTTGTCAAACTTCTTAGAGGGGTACTCCTCTATTATTCCCCTCTTCGCCATCACTCTCAGGATAGCCTTGAGAACCTCCTCTACGAGCACTCCTTTGGGACACCTGTGGGTGCATTTGTGGCAGGACACACATCTCCACATCACGTCCGCACGTTTCTGGAGCTCATCTATGAGCCCGAGCCTTGCGAGGTAGATGAAGTGCCTGGGGTTGTATCTCTCGTCCCAGTAGTTGTGGACGGGGCAGGAGGCTGTGCAGTAGGAACACTGGTAGCAGTTTACTATGGTCTTTCCTTCGGGCTGGGCTATGACCTCATCGTAGAACTCAAGATCGTAGTCGTTGACAACACGGGGAAGTATTATGAGGTTCCAGTCCCCCGAGACATCAACACCGTCTATAACAAGCCTGTCCTTCCTCAGGACCCTTTCCGGGTCAACGAGACTTCTCTCGTGAATAGCCATCTCTGCACCTCCTAAGTGAATTCAACAGGGGCATTAACCCCGAGGAGCCTCTTCGCCATCACACCCGCAGGCGGGAAGAAGCCCTTTGCGCTGTGCATGGTTGATAAGGTCATGTAATCAACGTAGGTTGCGTATATCATGGCAAGGAATAGGTCCACGAACAGGTACCCTTTGACCTTTATGCCGAACTCCTGTAACTTTTCCGCTATCTGTTCATAGACTTGCTTGAACTGCTCGTAAGTTTCACCGTACATGCGCCTGCCTCTTCCTCCGGTGGGTGGCTCCTCTTTCAGGAATACTATGGCTCCTGTTTCGCTCTCCGGATCCCATATCCAGCTGGTCCAGAGGATGTACTTGTCCGGAAAGGTGAAGTGGAGGAGCTCAGCAGCTATATCTCTTGCAGACTTTCTGTCCACACCCCTTATCTGCTTAGCAAATTCCTCAACCTTCTCTTCCCAGCTTCGTTCCTGGGCTTTCTTCTTCCGAAATAATCCACCTTTTTCGTCTCCATAAAGGAGGTCGCTTATAGCCTTCTTGAGTCTGTCTAAGCCTGTTTCTTCTATGATCTTTTTCTTCTTCCTCCGAGCTGCGAATATCTTGTCAAATACCTGCTCAAGCTCCTCCTCTTTCAGGGAAGGCAGCCTCTCCTTGGCGAGGGTATTTCTGAAAAGCTCTACCTTTTCCACGAGCTCCTGATAGAACTCCTGGGCAAAGTCCTCACCCTCACCAAGGATCTTTATCAGGTAGTCCCTTATAAGGGCGTCGTCTAACGTAACAGCCTTAAAGCCGCCTTCCTTTTTCTCTTCACTCATATTACGCTGACACCTTTGCTCCTATAAACGTTGCAGCTTCCGCTCCGGCAGCCTCACCCTCGGAGAGGGAGGACTCTATGTCAATCGGTCCTTTACAGGCACCAGCTATAAACACTCCCGCTTTGTTGGATATTATGTTTGAACCAGCATCTTCCGCAGGGAGGAGGAACTGGCTATCAGGGTCCTGAGCAAGACCGAGTATCTTGGCAACCTTCTTCGTTCCCTCAGAGGGCTCCATTCCCAGAACGAGAACAACAAGGTCCATCGGTATCTCCGCCGGTCTCTGAACTATGGTGTCCTCGTGCTTCACCCTGAGCCTTCCGTCGGTTGGGCTGTAGGTTATCTCCGCTATCCTACCCCTCACATACCTGACACCGTACTTCTCCTGAGGAGCCCAGTAGAAGGGGTACTCCCATGTTCCGTAGGTCCTTACGTCCATGTAGTAGCAGAAGACATCAACATCGGGATACTTCTCTCTTATCTCGGATCCCTGAAGACCCGAAAGGGCGCATCCGTACCTACAGCAGTGAACGTTCGTGACACCGAGTTGTCTGTCCCTTGAGCCTACACAGAACACGAAGGCGACCCTCTTGGGCATCTGTCCGTTGGAAGGTCTATATAGCTTTCCCTCCCTTGAGAACATCTGCTCAAGCTCAAGGTTTGTTATGACGTCGGGGTATATGCCGTATCCGAGCTCTCCCTTCCTCTTAGCATCAAAGTGCTGGAACCCAGTTGCCACGACTATAGCCCCAACCTCATGCTCCTCTCCGTTGGAGAGCTTCACCTTAAAGTTGGGCGCCTCACCCTCACAGGCTTCCAGCTCAACACCGAGCTTAACGTCAACGTTTGGGCTGTTCTGGACCTCTTCAATGAAAGGTCCTATGACCTGCTGAGGGGTCATCTTTCTGGGTATGAGGGTGTGGTAATCCTCAAGAACGGGCCTTCCGCCGAGCTTCTGCTCCTTCTCAACGAGGATCGTAGGAATACCCAGCTTTCCGAGGGTCCTCGCTGCTGCAAGACCTGCCGGACCTCCTCCTACCACCAGGACGCTCTTAGCCATCTCCAACCTCCTTAATCAGATGTAGTGGAAAAAAGGGGGCGTATGCCCCCTTTACCATCAAGCTCAGGACTTGAACAGAGGCATATCCGCTGAGGCGGACCTTCTCCTCTTGAACCCGTCCGAAGTTCTGCTGTAGGGCTCGTAGAGGTCGTACTCTTTGAAGAACTCCATCAGCTCGTCGTATTTGCCCTCTTTTTCAAGCTCAGCTATGTGTTTGACAGTGTCTTCCCACTCCTTCCTGAGCTCCTTCCAGTTGGTTATACCCATCTTCTCAAGGAGAGGTTCGTAGTTGGAGCAGTTCCAGTAGAGCTGGACTACCTTGAAGGGATGTGCACCGCAGGCGAGGGCTGCGAACATGACATCCGACATGACCGCTACCGGGTGATACATCCCGTGAGCCTTTCCGATCCACTGGTTCTTCTCAAAGGTTGTTGTGCATCCGGTATCGTGGGTAACTATGAGGTCCGCCTTTATCTCCTCTGCTATAACTTTGAGCTTTCTCTGTATGGCGAAGGACCTCGTGAACTCCCTCTCGGTGAGTATGTGTCTGAAACCGAAACCACAGCAGTCGTACCAGGTTGAGTAATCAACCACCTGGGCACCGAGAGCTTTTACAACTGCGGTTGAGGCTGCAGGTCTCTGTCCGTTATAGACCTCTGGGTCGTAGGGATAGTCGTCAGCCATCATCTTCCAAGTGTGGCAGGCGTTGTGTATAGCTACCCTTACATTAGATACGTCTATGCCTTTGGCTTTTCCTTCCTTCTCGTAGAGCTCAGCTATCTTGTGCCTTACAGCGTGAACCCACTCGGAGTAGTGAACGACCTCCTGAGGTATAACTATCCTGCCGTCCTCGGTGAGCCTTCCGAGCTTCTTGAGGATGGGCTTCACAGCGTCCCTGAGTTCTTTGTTGAAGATGAGCTGCTCTCTGGTCTCTTTGTAAGAACCAAAAGAGGTTCCGCAGTGTATGAGAGGGTAATAGCCCGTCTTCCAAGCTTGGTGCATATTCCTAAGCCAGACCGCAGCGAGAGCTACAGGGTTTGAAGTTCCTGAGCCGTGGTAGTTCCAAGCTGTGCAGGAGGTCTGGTGAGGTTCGTTGAGATAGTCGTATCCGAACTTGTTCATGAACCAGAATATGGATGCAGGATACCCGGGTATGTTACCGCACTGACCACAGGACTTGTGGTGCCAGAGCTTTGCTGTGGGAACGGTCTTTATCCTTCCGGTCCTCGTGAAAACCTCAACGGGCTTGTTCTCCTCGGTTATCCTGTAAACGAGTATCTCGCCCTTCTCTTCAAGCTCATGCATCTCCTCAAAAAGATGGTCGTAGTGCGAGTGCTTGTTGAGTATTGGAAAGGGTTCAGGGTCCGCATATCTCAAGTAAGGACTCTTGCCATGTCCCATAACTACACCTCCTAAGGTTTTTTGTTCGGGGTTTCAGCCCCTTTCATTAACATAATTACTCCTCTTCCTCCTCTTCCATGAGCTCTTCCCACCTCTCTTCGTTCTCCTCAACTATGTCCATTATGACGTTGTAGAGGTTAGGGTCGAGCTTTTCCAGCATCTCAAATATGCCTGTCTCTCTCCATATCGTGTACATCTCTATAGCTGTCTCAAGGGAGACTTCCCATGCGGTCTTGACGGACTTTCCAACATCAAAGGGAATAGCCATCCTCTTTGCCCTTATGTTCTCCATGTTGTCCTGCATCTTCGGTCCCCAGTCGGGGAAGAAGTCTGGCTGGAGCATGTCTGCGGATAGCTGGTTACCGGTAGTCATGACTTTCAGGAGAACCCTTCCGTAAGGCTTAAGGAGGTCCTTGGTTGCTTCAAAGGCGTTTCTAACAGCAACCTCTCTCATTATGATCACGAGCCCGCCGGGATTGTTCACAAAGGGACACCTTATCCAGCAGGTGAAGCACTGGGAACATGCCCATATGTACTCGTGCATCATGTCGTAGATGACTTCTACATCCTCTTCCAGGAACCTCTGAACTATCTCCCTCGGAGAGTAGTCAAAGAATCTATTGGAAGGGCAGGATGCGGTGCAGACTCCGCAGTTCAGGCAACCGAAGAGGAACTCCTTAAACCTGAAGTCGGATTTGACCTCCTCGTAAACCCTTACCTTCTCTTCCCAAGGAACCTCCTTGGTCTTCTCAGATATGGGAATGTTGTATCCGTAAGGATGTCCTTCCATCTCCAATACCTCCTTAACCAAGTATGCTCACATACTAAGTTAGTTTCTTTTCTTCGGGAGGACAAAAAAATTTTGTTATAGCTATATAAAAATATGCTTATAATCATATTTTTGGAAAGGGGGGAAAGCTCCCCCTTCGCTGGCTTACAGGGATATGACAGCATACTCACCGCTCATGAGCTTGTCTAAGAAGGCCGCCCCACCGATTATCCCGTCACAGAGCTCTTCGTTCACGTCTTCCTTCTTGTAAACATCGGTAAGGTCAAGGGAGGGAACACATAGGTATATCTTCACTCCCGCTTCCTTCGCCATGACTATGAAATCGTAAACGGTCTGCTCAACACCAGGTCTAACCTTAACCTTCTTGGCGTTGTCTTTCATCAGAAGAAATCCTGCCTCTGAGGTTATTACCATCTCAACTTCGTAGTCCATCGTAGTTGCCGCTGTAGCTAAGAAAAAGGGCGCTCCCGCCTGAGGGTTTATGAGTTCTCCAGTTGTGGGTTCAGCCCTCTCAAAGAAGGGAACGGTGAGGATGTAGAAAAGGAGCTTTTCAAACTCTTCTGCTGCCATCAGACTCCTCCTAAAGTTTTTTATACAAAGATGATCATAGG
>JALSTO010000287.1 GCA_026983685.1 Aquificaceae bacterium
GAGGAAGACTTTATCAAAGGTAAGGACGTAGTAATCGCCCTCCTCCTCTATTCCCCTCTCTATAACCTGTATATGTCTTGAGGTTCTGTGGAGCAGTTCCATGAGGGCTACAGCGTTGTTTCTGTCCCTGAACCTGCACCGGAAGGTCCTGTAGACCTTGTGCTCCTTCTTAAACTGCTCTATTGCTTCAAACAAGCCGTCTATGAAGGCTCTGCCGAGCTCCTCGTAAAGGTGTTCAGTCCTCTCTATACCCTCCTCCTCCATAAAGAGGACAAGGCGAAGGAGCCTGTTGGTGTAGTACTCGGGAGGTAGCTGTAGCATGTTCTTTGCGGTTACCTTTATGTCGTTCAGGTTTGCGTAGCTCGTTATGTACTTCGCCCTCCTGTTCTCGGGTGAGTCTTCCTTAAAGACCACTCCCTCTCTTCCTTCCTCGTTGAGCCTGAGGAGAAGCTCCTTCAGCTGGGAGATATCTTTATGGGTAAACCTGCCGAAGACCTCCACGCCCGGGAGGGCGTATCTCTCAATCAGGGATAGCTTCTCCTCCTGAGGCAGGAAGCCCTGCTCTCCCTTCCTCATGATGTCAAAGACGAAGAAGCGGACGTCTTCTTTAACGAAGGGAGGACTCTCCTCTATGTAGGGGTTCTCCGGACCGGCTACCTCCGCGCAGAGGATAAGGTCCGGGTTTTCCTCAAAGAACCTGAGATCAATGAAGTCGGGGACCCTGTCTGTTGTAAAGGGACATATGTAGCCTCCCCTTGAGAGGGCTATGACCCTGTCCTCAACCTTGAATATCCTCACGTTGTAGCCGTCAACCTTCTCCTCCACCCAGAAGGGGTTCTTGAACTGCTCGCTCAGCCCTTTCTCAAGCATGAATATCCTTCCTATGTGAGGGTATCCCCAGACAACGGTGTCCTGAAAGAGAGCTGTTCCCCGGGGTATATCTTTGTAGTCGTCAGAGAAGCGAAGGTACTCAAAACCAAGAAAAGATTCCGAGCGGGCTTTTCTCTGCCTTACAGCCTCCCTTACAAGGCTCGCTTCAATCACTGATAAGAGAATACCACAGCCTTAAGCCTCTCTGTGTTTGTTCTGAATTATTCCTATTAGGGCAAAGGAACCAACCACAACTATCAGTCCCAAGCCCAGCAGAAGTATAGCTATCTCCGGGCTATCCGTCATCTTCAACTCCAGCGTTAAATATAATCAATCCCAACGCTATGAGCAACAGGGATACCAGAGACCCTATCGTAAAAAGCTTCAAGTTTATACTTCCTTCAACAAATGGATGTATGAGGGAGGCTATCACAAAAGCCAAGCCTGAGTTTATAAGGACCTCCCCCGCTTTCTTTACCGTAGCCTTTTTAATCACTGATAAGAGAGTACCACAGCCTCAGACCATCATGGCTACCCAGTATGTCCTCAGAAGCCCTCTCGGGGTGGGGCATCATGCCAAAGACGTTTCCCTCCCTGTTCATAATACCCGCTATGTTGTCCACCGAGCCGTTGGGGTTTGCCTCCGGGGTTGGGTTTCCATTCTCATCAACGTACCTGAAAAGTATCTGGTTTCTCTCCCTCATACGCTCAAGCTCTTTCTCTTCAACGTAGTATCTTCCGTCATGGTGGGCTATAGGTATTCTTATGAGGTCATTCTTATCAAGGTCCTTGGTCAGCTCCGATTCG
>JALSTO010000288.1 GCA_026983685.1 Aquificaceae bacterium
GCGGTGGAGATAGTTAAGCTTGTTGAGAAGCTCTAAAGGATTGAAAGGCTTCTTTATGAAGTTGAGCTCTGAAAAGCCTGCCTTCCTGAACTTCTGCTCGTCCTCGTCCCTGTCCAGCAAGAAGAAAGGCAAGGGTATCTTACCCTCTTTCCAGGAGGTAAACCAAGCCTTCACATCGGTGTGATTTACCATGACGATGTCTATATCCGTTGAGTTGATGAGCTCCCGAAACATCTTGTCGTTTGTCGCTATGAGGAGCTTATGCCCGGTAACGTTGAATATATCCCCCAAGAGGGGGAAGACCTCCCTGTCCCTGTCCAGCAGTAGAGCCTTTATGGACATCACTCTATCTCCTTCTTCTTAGAAGCTACCTCAAGGAGTTTCAGGTTTTCCTTGAGTATATTTATTGACTGAACGACCATGAAGAAGGCGTGTTCAACCCTAAGGAGAGCTCCCTGAAAGGAGAGATCATCCTCTACAAGCCTGAGCTCTCTGAACCTCCTGTAAAACTCATCTATCTCACTACCACACTCTATCAACCTCGGGATCATCTCCCTGTAGAGCTTCACTGCCTCCTCCCTCGTATCCATAGCTCCCCTCCTCAATAAGTATAATCCAGCTTTTCCTGGTTAAGGGCTTTTTCAATCTCCTTTTCTAAATCAACACTCCCTTCTCCTCTCTTTGCAAGTGTAAAGAACTCCTCATTGCCTTTTGCCCCCTTAGGAAAGGACTTCCTTATACCCAGGATACCAAAGCCCAAATCTTTCAAAAACTCAGTTATCTTCTCTATCGCCTCCCTCTTGTGCTCCTTCTCCTTGACTATCCCTTTCCTGACCTTTTTTGGACAGAGCTCAAACTGGGGCTTTATCAGGGCAAGGAGCGTGCCCTCCTCTTTGAGGAAACCGACCACGCTGGGAAGGACCTTTGTAAGCGATATGAAAGACACATCAATCGTGATGAGGTCAACCTTTTCCGGAATGTGCTTCTGGGTTAGCTCCCTTGCATCTGTCTTTTCGTAAAGCACCACCCTCGGGTCTTCCCTGAGCTTTATATCCATCTGTCCTCTTCCGACATCAACGGCGTAAACCCTCTTTGCACCGTGCTGGAGGAGGCAGTCTGTAAACCCTCCCGTGGATGAGCCAACGTCAAGGACGACCATACCCGAAGGGTCTATCCCAAAGCTCTTCAGGGCGCCCTCCAGCTTTTCTCCCCCCCTTGAGACGTATCTTGGCAGACTGAGGACCTTGATCTCCTCATCGCCCTTAAGCCTGTAGCCGGGCTTATCTATCCTTATCCCGTTCACACATACCTGTCCGGCCATTATGAGAGCCTGTGCCTTCTCCCTTGAGTCCACAAGACCTTTTTCAAGCAGGAGTTTGTCAAGCCTCACCACTACCTTTATAATATTAAGCTTGTTCGCCAACTAAATCTTCCGGAGGTGCGGAATTTGGACATACTTTCTCAGGTGGCAAAGGATGTTCAGAAGGAAACAAAGGTAAGGCTACACAGGAGAAACGTTGAGAGGGTTCTCTCAGCCCTCCTGACGACGGGAGACTTCTGGAAGCTCGTTGACCTCTCTGACCTGCCGGTGCCTGCTGCGGCTGGAATAGTCAGGAGGCTTCTCTCAGAGGGAATACTCTTTATAAACGACAAGGAGGACATTCTTCTT
>JALSTO010000289.1 GCA_026983685.1 Aquificaceae bacterium
GGAACATGAGGAGAAGGAGGGTATGGAAAGGGGTATGGGAGAAGACTGAACGGTTAGGGGAAGTATGAGGAAAGGGATATGGGCTCTGATACCGCTTTTCTCGGGGGTTTCCTTTGCCTTTGTTGACAGCGACCTTGACGGCGTAGAGGACTCTAAGGACAGGTGTCCAAACACTCCAATCCTTGAGCTGGTTGACAGGTACGGGTGCCCGATAAAGCACTACAGGGGCAAGTTCTACCTGCGCGTTGGGGGAGGCTTCCTCAAGGACGGGAACGAGAGCAGGACCTTTTCTCTCTTCTCTCTGGCTTACTCCTACAGATATCTCTACCTATCTTTCAGTACGAGATACTACCTGAGCAGTACCAACTACGATCCGGGTATGGGAGACAGCTCCCTCTTTGCAGGCTACTCCAGATTCTTTGGAGAGCATCTCTACATCCTTCCCGGCGTCAGGCTCGGAATACCGACAGGTGACAAGCAGTACAGTCAAAGCAGTCTGAGTATCACACCCTCCGCACTCTTTGACTATATCTTTGATAGCTTTGACCTCTTTATGTACCTTGGATACAGCTTCAGAGGTGGCGGACTCAGGGATGGTTTAAGCACCTCCTTCGGAGGTGGTTATGAGCTGACAAAGAAGCTCTACGCGAGCATTTCCTACGATCTGTCAGAATCTGCGGTCAGGAGCGGATCCAACAGCTACCTTTCGCTCTTTCTTCTCTACGACATAAGCTCCAAGCTCTACACCACCCTGAGCTACAGCAAGGGACTGAACAGCTCTGCTACCGACCACAGCCTTTCGGGGAGACTCGGGATAAGGTTCTGAGCATGAGCGGAAGGATTCTGCTCGTTGAGGATGACAGGGTTCTTGCGGACAGCCTCAAAAAGTTCCTGGAGATTAACGGCTTTGAGGTTGAGACAGCTTACAGCTTTGATGAGGCGATAGACCTTATGGAGCGGAAGGGCTTTGACCTTTACGTCCTTGACGTCAATCTCGGTGATGGAGACGGCATAGAGCTTCTGGAATACCTGAGGCAATTCAAGGATGACACACCTACCATATTCATAAGCGCTCTTACAGATATCAGAACTATAACGAGGGGCTTTAACGCAGGTGCGGAGGACTACCTTAAAAAACCCTTTGACCCCGAGGAACTCGTGGTAAGGATAAAGGCAAGACTGAAAAAACAGGAAGAGGAGCTTAAGTACGGCGATATAACCTACCGCGAAGGAAGGTTCTTCAAGGGAGAGCAGGAGCTTGACCTCGGGGAGGTTCAGAGAAACATACTCCACAAACTTCTGAGGAACAGGGGCAGAGTTGTAACAAAGGAAGAGCTATACGATTACATGCTCAACCCCTCTCCCCTTGCACTCAGGGTAATGATAAATAAGCTTAAGAAGAAGACAGGTATTGAGATAAAGTCCGTTCGCGGGCTGGGGTATACAGTTGATTGATAAACTGCTTCTGGGAACTTCCCACGAGAGAGAATCACTCCGAAAAGCCTTCCTTCTCTTCTTTCTCACAATGGAGCTGTTCATCACCCTTCTGGCAGTCCTCATGTTCCGTATGTCCTGGGCGGACTTGAAGAACAGAGTCTTCCTTGAGCTGAAGAACTACAGCTACACCTTTGAGGACAACAGGTTTCAGATAGAAGTGGTGCCAAGAGATGACAACTCAAGGGTTTACGAACTCTTTGAAGACGAAAAGGGGCTTTACATACTCGTTCCAGTTCCGGTTACTCAGAAAGACCTGCTCAAGATAATCTATCCGCGGGAGTTACTGCTCTCGGACAGGAATAATATTCTTATCAAAATCACCGCCCTTTGGGCAGTCTCTTCTACCATCGCCATAGTGCTCTCCTTACTCTTTTCCCTGTATGCTTTAAAGCCACTAAGGGAAGCACTGAACATGATAGAGGAGGTAACCAAGGATATAATCCACGACCTGAACACCCCCTTGATGAGCCTTAAGGTAAACCTCAAGATACTCAAGAGCAGATACAAGGATGAGGAGATAGAGAGAGCGGAGCTTGCCCTAAGACAGATTCAGTCTCTAAGAGAGAACCTAAGACCTCTGGAATCAAAAGCGGAGCTTAAGCTTGAGGATGTTGACCTACGTGAGATTATCTCCTCGGAGCTTGAGAGTCTTAAGAAGATATATCCGGAGACGAGGGTAAGGGAAGACCTGCAGGAGGTAACAGTTAAGGCAGACAGGCAAGCAGTTCTTAGGGTGGTTAGCAACCTTTTGGAGAATGCATTTAAACATAATCTCAGGGGGGGATGGGTTCGGGTTGAACTCTGGAAGGGAGGGCTAAGGATAGAAAACCCCTCTAAACCCGTGGAGAACCCAAACAGGCTCTTTGACAGGTATTACAAGGAGTCCCAGAGGGGTTTGGGTCTGGGTCTTGCAATAGTTAAAAAGCTATGTGAGGAACTCGGTTGGCAGGTGAGAGCTGAGTATAAAGGTGGTCTATTCATAGTTGAGGTAACCTTTAGGTAATACTCACTAACTATAATCTTTCAGGAAACACTCAAGCGGAGGTGAAGAAATGAACAGAAGGGATTTCATAAAGTTTGCGGGAATGAGTGCGGGACTGATATACACAGGAGCCTGGCTCTCCGCCTGCGGTGGCGGAGGCGGTGGAGGTAATGGCGTTGTAAAGAACCCCCTCTATATTCCTTCAGACAGCGGACTTCTTGGGTATCTAAGACCCTCGGGTGGGTTCACGCTAACAGGTCAGACCTCTTACCACGAAATATTCCCCGGAAAGTCCACAAAGATGCTAACCTACCAGACGAGTGTTAACGGAAAGTCCTACATAAACCCCATAATAGTCCTGAGAAATGGTGATAACTTTGATGTTAACTTTGAGAACAAGCTCGGTGAGAAGTCTATAATCCACTGGCATGGCTTCAGAGCGGACTGGCAGGCGGACGGGCATCCTTCTTACGCTGTAGCCGATGGAAACACCTACAGCTATCCTACCATCAAGATAATTGACCGCTCGGGGACTTACTTTTACCACCCTCACCCCCACGGAAGGACGGGCTATCAGGTCTATATGGGACTTGCGGGGATGATAATAATTGAGGACACAGATGAGGACAACCTGAGAAATGCTCTTGACCTTCAGCTGGGAGTTACGGACGTTCCCCTGATAATTCAGGACAAGACCTTTGACTCTAACGGACAGCTTGTTTACAACCCGATAGGTATGAACGGGAACATGGGCTTCTGGGGTGAGCAGGTGCTGGTCAACCTCACTCCGAACCCCTACATGGACGTTGAGAGGAGAATCTACCGCTTCAGGCTCCTGAACGGCTCAAACGCAAGACCCTACAGGCTATCACTCCTGAGAGGCTCTCAGAATATGAGGTTCTGGGTAATAGGAGTTGAGGGCGTACTCCTGAGCGCTCCACAGCAGGTAACGGAAATTCTCATAGCGCCGGGTGAGAGAATAGACATCCTTATAGATTTCAGGGACGCAAACGTTGGAGATGTTCTCAGGCTATACAGCGGACAGCACAACCTCGTAGGAATGCAGGGCGGAGGAATGGGCGGTTCCAACCTCATAAACAGGGAGTTTGAGGTCTTAGAGTTCAGGGTTGTGAGAGACAGCACCTACGACAGGCGGATACCGACTACGCTTTCAAGCATCAGTGCGATAGATACTACGAATGCAACCCAGCTTAGCCTACCCCTAGGTGCTTCAAACGGGCAGTTCACCATAGATGGAAAGGTATGGGACAACAATAATGCTCTTGCGGACTACGGATACAACTTCAACAACGGCGATATCGTAAAGATAACCTTCACCAACAACACGGGAATGTATCACCCCATACACCTTCACGGCTTCCAGTTTCAGGTCTTGAGCAGGTCTTCGGGAAGTTTAAGGGCGACGGACAAGGGCTGGAAGGACACGGTGATAGTGGGACCCCATGAAACAGTAACGATAGCGGTGGACATGAGCCACTCCTTTACTCAGGAGCAGGTTTATCTCCTTCACTGCCACATTCTTGAGCACCACGATGCGGGCATGATGGTCAACTACAGAGTCAGTGCGTAGGGTAACGGAGAGGTAACCTTGGGTTGTTATCTTGTATCTGAGCTAAAAAAGGAAAAAAGGAGGTAAGAGCGATGAAAGAGAGACTTCTATTAATGGGCGCGATTCTCGGGGTAGGTATTCTTGCATACAGCTGTGGTGGAGGCAGTGGAACTTCAACAACACCCGTAGCCCTCTACTTTACGGACGATGCAAGTATTTATCCAGTTGTAGAGATCACCTATTACGAGGTCAATCTGTGTCAGGACCCAGCATGTACGAATAAAGTGAATCTCTTCAGTGACCAGAACGGCGTTACCGTGGACCTGACTAACCTTAACGGCGTTCTTCAGTACATAGGAAGTGCGAACGTTCCTGAGGGTAGCTACCCGAGGCTGGAGGTCATACTCGCTCGGGATGCAACCATATGTGATAACTCCGGGAATTGTTACAATGCTGTGTTTACGGAGATGGATGAAAAACCAACGAGGCCTAATGTTGTCAACTGCCCTGCCGGTCTGACTGACCAGAACGGAAACCAGCTCTGCTACATAAGGTTCAATGGCGTAATAAACCCAACAGCGTCAAGCAAGCTCGTTCTTGACTTTAACCTGAAGGACTTTGAGGTGAATACAAATACCACACCCTGGCAGATTGAGGAGGTAAAGGTATCACCGATAACACCCTCCGGAGAACACAGGTATGAGATGTATGCGGTACTTCAGTCAGTTGATACCACCAACAGCAGTATAAGTGTTGATTGGAACGGAAACACCTTTGATATAGCCGTGAATGGCGATACCAAGTGTGAGATAGCTGACACCTACTACTACGGGCAGGACTGCCTGAATCAACTCCCGTCAAATATCTGCTTGGAGATAAAGGTTGACAAGGACCCTGCAACATCAACAGACCTGACAGCGGTTGAGATAGAGACAAAGAGCTCCAAGAAGTGCGGAATGGCAAGCGGGGATGACAGCTACGAGGGAAATGCAGTTGAGGTCAAGGGTATGGTCAGCGGTACAGATACCAACAACAGCACCCTTACACTCCAGTACGGAATGAACGATACGCGTGATATAACTATTACAGATTCTACCCTCTGCGAGTATGAAGGAACCTACTACTCAGGGGCTGACTGCCTGAACAACCTTCAGACAGGATGGATGGTTGAGGTGAAGGTAAAAGCAAACAATGAAGCCATAAAGATTGAGAAGGAGAGCTGAAAGACCGCATCTACCCCCTCCCTTTCCTCTTCCCCCTTTTTCTTTTTTATAATCTTCTCATGCTCAGGATAAGGAAGAGAGCCTTGGACAAGATACTCGCTCAGGCGGAGAAGGATTACCCCTACGAGACCTGCGGGCTTCTTCTCGGGAAAACAGAAGGCGGTGTGAGAACCGTATTCGGAGCCTACGAGACACCCAATGCAAACCCCGACCGAAAGAACGACCGATATGAGATAGACCCAAAGGACTACATGAAGGCGGAGGACAAGGCAAGGGAGTTCGGACTTGAGATAGTTGGCGTTTACCACTCCCACCCAGATCACCCTGACAGACCCTCTCAGTTTGACGAGGAGAGAGCCTTTGAGGGCTTTTCCTACATAATAGTCTCAGTTCAGAAGGGTAAGTGGGCATCTTACAGAAGCTGGGAGCTCGTTGACGGTAAGTTCAGAGAGGAAGAGATACAGGTCTTCGGAATGTGATGGGTATTGAGGAAACTGCAAGAGCCCTTGCGGAGATAGGTTTTGGGGAGGTGTATCTCAGAAGGAGAGTATCGGTGGACAAGAGGAAGCTCCTTGAGGAGCACTTCAACTCCTTTAAAGACTGTACCAAATGCCCTCTGCACAAGCACAGGACTCAGGTGGTTTTTGGGGACGGCAATCCCAATTCACCCGTGGTCTTCGTGGGTGAGGCTCCCGGGGAGGACGAGGATAGGCAGGGAAGACCCTTTGTGGGAAGGGCGGGTAAATACCTGAACAGAAAGATTGAGGAGGTTCTCGGACTCAAGCGGGAGGAAGTTTACATAACCAACGTCTGCAAGTGCAGACCGCCGGGCAACAGGAAGCCGACCCCTGCAGAGATAAACGCCTGCTTTCCTTACCTGAAGAGGGAACTGGAGATAATAAAGCCGAAGGTTATATGCTGTCTCGGAGCTACCGCTGCTGAGGGCATCCTTGGAAAGAAGCTGTCGGTGACAAAGGTAAGGGGGAAGACCTTTTCCTACCCTTACGATAGCAGTATAAAGGTTCTTCTCACATACCACCCCGCTTACATACTCAGGAATCCCACCGCTGACAGGGACTTCACCGAGGACATGGAGAGATTAAGGAAGATGATCAGGTAGAGAGCTCCTTGACGAGCATCCTCCTTATCAGAGCCTGACTTCCCAGCCTCCTCCTGAGGAGGTTTTCAAGGTGCTTTATGGGAAGGAGGTTATGGGGTGCCCTTTTTTCGCTGAACTCCGTAGAGGCGAACTTGGGGATTATGTAGGCTGTTTTGTTCGCAAGCTCTTTTGCCCTCTTTAGTCCTATGCCTGCGGAGACCTCAAGCCTCGCTATACCGCTTATGCCTTCGTCTTCGCTTATCCTCACGTACCAGGTGAACTTATCAAAACTCTTTGCCCCTTCACCTTCCATGACAGGCTGAGAGTGAACCTTTACGATCGGAGTCCTCTCCCCTACCTTAAGCCTGCGAAAGATTCCCGCTCTCTCGGAAGGAACATAAAGCTTTTTGTGCTTCTTTACGTAGCCAACGAAGGGAAGGTCCTTGACCTTAGCACTGTAGTGGACTGTGCCATCGGTTATCATCAGGTCCGGCTTAAGCTCCCTGTAGGCGCCTCCCGCAACGCTGGACTCCATTTTAGTCATAAGCTCATTTACAAAAGGTGAGAGTTCCTTCTCAGTCCTCTCCACGAAGAACTCAAGCGAAGCCTCGCCGAGGGTGAACCTAAGAGACCTCACTTCCAGATCCACCTCCTTCCTCAGAAGGAGGTATCTCCTTACCGACAGGTTGTGAAAGGACTCCTGAGCCCTGTTCACACTCCCGTGCCTTATGAGCAGAGCTCCCGCTCCAATGGACACGAAGGCTCCCTCGTATATCCTTCCCTCTTCATCCTCCACGTAGATCAGGTGCTCCGTTCTCCTGACCCCATCAACGAAGAGCAAACTTATGCCGTCGCAGGGCTCACCTCCGATGGGCTCCCACTCAGAGCTCTCAATCTCAGCATCTTCAATTTCCTCAGACTCCTCAAAGAACTCTTCCTCAATCTCAAGGAGCTTCCAGGTGTCAAAGGAGAACCTATACCTTCCCAACAGGGGCATCTTTAACCTCCACGTAAGCCTTCCAGAGGATCTCTTTCAGCTCCTCTATTCCCTCGCCCGTAGCTGAGGAGATCGCGTGAAACCTGTATCCTTTCTTCTCAAAGTACTCTCTCAGTTCTTCCAGAAGAGACCTCTCGGTAAGTGCATCTATTTTACTGGCGACAACTATCTGGGGCTTCCTTGTTAGCTCCGGGCTGTAAAGCTCAAGCTCCCTGTTTACCATCTCAAAGGCTTCTACAGGGTCTTTTTCCCTAAAGTCAGAGACATCAATCAGATGCAAAAGCAGTCTCGTCCTCTCAACGTGCCTGAGAAACTCATGACCGAGACCCGCACCCCTGTGGGCGTTCTCTATCAGACCGGGTATGTCTGCAAGGACGAGTCTCCTTTCCTCATCAAGCTCAAGGACACCGAGGTTCGGGCTTAGGGTAGTGAAGGGATAGTCAGCTACCTTCGGTCTTGCCCGCGTGAGCCTCCCAAGAAGCGTTGACTTTCCAGCG
>JALSTO010000290.1 GCA_026983685.1 Aquificaceae bacterium
TCTTGACCGCATGTGCCTGACCTGCAAAAACTGCCGCACCCAGTATGGCTGCTGCTGCAAGGTAGCTCTTCTTCATGACATACCCTCCTCTCAAAATTTCTTCAAGGGAAATTATAGGCATATAAGTTTGAGTTTGTCAAGTCTTTTTGTACCAAGGGTTATAATTTTGCATTACTTCCAAAACGTTGTGAATCAATATCTTCAGGTTTGCATTTTTGCAAAAGCTATCCGTCCCTATTATAAGGGTCAAACTCTCACCTTATCTCTTCAATCGTTCGCTTTCTTTCATAGACTCTCGGTATCAAAAGGGCGTAACCCTTCTGTTGCCAGTGGAGAAGCTCCGTTATAGCGGAGGGGACGAGCTCAACGAAGGCGGGAAAGTCTTCTTTCTTATAGCCGTAGAGAAGCTCAGCAGCCATTGAGCAGACCTTAAACTTCACCCCGTACATCTCCATTCCCTCAATCCTGTCCCATATGTCCCTGTATTTTTCCCTGTTCTTCTTCACGAGGGTGGCTATCTCCGTTCCGTGGATGATCACCACAATATCAATATCCTCGCCGGGGATAAATTCATAGGGCTCCCGCGACAGGACATGGATTATGTTGGACACCCACTCAAGAGCTGGTCTTATCTTCTCGGGTTCATCAAAGTAGAACTCCACCACAGCCCTGAAGGGAGCCTGATAGGGTGTCTGAACGAATCTCGCACCCTCCTGTGAGAATAGGATACCTACGAAGGAAAGGATAAGAAGGATAACCCTCATGACCCACCTCCCTTTATAAAAGTTAATCCTGTGATATACTCGTAGTATGAGAACCGTTATAAAGGGAAGAGTCTGGAAGTTTGGAGATAATGTTGATACAGACCAGATAATACCTGCCCGTTATCTGAACACCTCGGACCCTTACGAACTTGCCAAGCACGTCATGGAGGACTCAGAACACCCGAACTTTGCAAAGGAACACAGGGAAGGCGACATCATAGTTGCGGGTAGGAACTTCGGCTCGGGTTCTTCAAGGGAGCACGCTCCGATAGCTATAAAGTACGCAGGTGTCCCCGTTGTCATAGCCAAGTCCTTCGCAAGGATATTCTTCAGGAACGCCATAAACATAGGGCTTCCCATAGTTGAGGCACCGCAGGCGGTTGATGAGATAAACCATGGAGACGAGGTAGAGGTTGACCTTGAGAAGGGCGTTGTGAGGAACCTGACCACAGGAAAGGAGTACGAAGCAACGAAGTTTCCCGAGGAGCTTCAGTCAATACTGAAAGCGGGCGGTCTTATGGAGTATGCCAAGAGTAAGCTCAAGTCTTGAGGAAGCCCTCTCCTGCCTGAAAGAAGGCAAGCCCGTTGTAGTTCCGACCGATACCATATACGGCATAGTTGCGGACGCTACAAACTACAGGGCGGTTCAGCTCCTCAAGAGGATAAGGAGACCCTCCGGAAGACCCTTTGTAGTTCTGATTCCAGACCCCTCCTGGGTAGGTAAGCTCGGGCTTGTTGTGGACAAAAGGGTTCTCAGACTCCTCTCCATGCCCGGACTTACACTCGTTCTTGAGAAGAGGGGAGGACTCTTCTGGTGGCTCGGCAGGGAGAGTATTGCAGTCAGATACCCCCAAAGGGGGTTTATCTACCAACTCTTAAAAAAG
>JALSTO010000291.1 GCA_026983685.1 Aquificaceae bacterium
TCGTGGTACCGTTCAGTATCCCGTATATGGTCCTTATCCTGTTGCTAACGAGTCCCTCCCTGAGAGCCTTTATAACAGGAATACCACCACCAACTGAAGCTTCAAAGCCCACTCTGAGACCCTTCTCCTGCGCCTTCAGAAATATCTCCTCACCTTCAAGGGCGAGAAGGTGCTTGTTGGCTGTGACCACGTGCCTTCCTCTATCAAGAGCCTCCATTATCAGCTTCTTGGCAAAGTCCTTGCCTCCGACGAGCTCCACAACTATATCGCAGGAGTCTATAATCTCTTTATAATCGGTTGTCCTGACCTCATGGGGGACTTCAAACTCCCTCTTCCTCTCCCAGTCAAGGTCCGCAACCTTAACGAGCTCAAAGTCTATCCCCGTCTTCTTCTTGAGTACATCCCTGTTTTCAATCAAGAGCTTGACTGTTCCCGTCCCTACGACGCCACAGCCAACTATACCGACCCTTACTTTCACCGCTTTATATGATACTACCAGTAAGGTATCTCTTCCATCTGAAAGAGAAAGCTGAAGGGGACTGCAAGACCGCTTATGTAAGCTGTTCCAGGCTTGAGGAAGGGAAGAAGGTTGAAGACATCTTCCTTGCTCTGCTCAAAAAAGATGGAGACCGCTTCAAGGTCGTTTCTCGTTATGAGTTTGAATATCACCTGAGTGTTGAGCTGGGAGAGGATGAACTTGCTCACGTTTGCCGGTCTCTGAGTTACAGCTATCAGTCCGAGCCTCAGCTTTCTTCCCTCCATAGCTATCCTTCTGGCACTTATGTAGGCAAGGTTCTCCCGCCCAGCCTGTATTTCCGAAGTCCCCCTCTCGGGTGCGAAGTTGTGGGCTTCCTCAAGGACTATGAGCCTATCCGCAGGCTCTTCCTTAGCTATCCTGAGAACCTCCCTCAGGAGGAGCCCAGCCACATTTATCCTTGTCTCGGTTATATCAACATCCTTGTAGTCATACACTACGAACCTTTCACCCGACTCTAAGGAGCCCCTAAGCTCCCTTACGAGTTCTGGCTGTCCCGAGACGGACTCCTCTCCAAGGTTCCTCTTCCAGAACTCAACAGCGTCAAGGAGAGCCTCCCTCAGGTATCTATCCTTTACCCTAATGGATACCTCCTTGATGAGGGTCTCAAGGCTCTTCTCCCCGAGGGCTGTTCTGCTCAGTTCAGGCTTCAGGTGTCTCCTGAAGAAGGATATGATCTCCTTCTCATCGTGGGACTTCTCGGATATAGTGAGTCCGTACTCCCTGAAGAGGCGCTTCAGGTCATCCCCATCAACGGGCAAAAGGACATTTCCTATCTTTACCTTCCTTACATCCCCAACTTCCTCCAGGGGCTGAGCGTACTCGCCGTACATATCAAAGACAAAAACCTTCACAGGCTCGGTAAAGTTCTTGAGCACCTTCTTCACAAAGGTTGTCTTTCCCGAGCCGGTTGTTCCTATGACAGCCATGTGCATTGAGACAACTTTATCCATATCAAGGTAAGCTTTGACCTGCGTTCCTTGGAGCATACCAAGATAGGTAGGAAACCTCATATCGTAGCCAGAGTGGTTCTTCAAGAGTATCGCCCTGAGGGCGGATTCTCCGACCTCAAGTATCTCAACGGGTGAGCCCGCCCTGAGGGGACGGACA
>JALSTO010000292.1 GCA_026983685.1 Aquificaceae bacterium
GCCTTCCCCCCCACCCTTATGCTTGTGAAGCCTGAAAGCTCCACGCCTCTGAGCAGTTCCACCTTTTTATTCTAACTTACCGAGGACCTCCCTATATACACCCTCCCTATCCCTGAGGTATCTTTTACCGAGCTCAACTGCGGAATCTCTGCTGAGGAAACCCTCTCTGACGAGTAGCTGAAGGAACTGAGTGAGGTTGGAGGGTCTTGAGCTAAGCTTTCCCCTCTCAAAGTCAAGGAGATAGACCTTCCCTTCTTTTCCTATAAGGACGTTCTTGTCAATCCTGCTGAACTCGTCCCTCACTATCCCCATGCTATCAAGTTTGTAGGCGATTTCCAGAAGCTTACGGTAAACTCTCTTCTTCTCTTCGGGGTTCAGACCAGCCCTGCGAAAGGGAATCCCATCTATGAACCTGTAAAGGAAGAAGTCCTCCCCTTTGAAAAGTATCTGAGGAAATTCCTCCATACCCTTGAGCCTCTCAAGGATATCCGCCTCCTTCTGGATCGCTTTTACAACCTTTTCATCCTTAGCCACCTTTACACTGACTCTCTCACCGTTCCAGAACCCGGTGTATATAACTCCCCTCCATCCTTCAGAGAGCTTGCTCAGACCTTCAATTTTATCCCTGAACTCCTTAAACTTCATCGTGGATATAATTTTCCTATGGAAAGGCCACTGGTAGGCATAATAATGGGCAGTATCTCCGACTGGGAACATATGAAGGGGGCTTCGGACATACTCAATGAGTTCGGAGTCCCTCACGAAAGGAAGGTGGTCTCAGCCCACAGAACACCGGAGATGATGTACGAGTACGCAAAGAGCGTGAAGGAGAGAGGGATAGAGGTGATAATAGCTGGTGCGGGAGGGTCCGCCCACCTGCCTGGCATGGTAGCCTCGCTTACAACCCTCCCAGTTATAGGGGTCCCTGTCCCAACGAGGCACCTCTCGGGTGTTGACTCCCTCTACTCAATAGTCCAGATGCCTGCGGGCATTCCTGTAGCAACCGTTGCCATAGGAAACTCTACGAATGCGGGACTTTTAGCCTTAAGAATCCTGTCAATAAAGTACCCTGAGATAGGGAAGAAGCTGGAAGAATACAGGGAAAAGCTCAAAGAGAAGGTTCTTAACATGAAGATAGAGGACTGAGATGAACGTGGGCATACTCGGAGGAGGACAGCTCGGCTGGATGACAATCCTTGAGGGAAGAAAGCTCGGAATAAACTTCCTTGTCCTTGACCCAAACCCCAACGCTCCCGCCAGCAGGATAGCGGATGCGTGGTTCCCTCCAGAGAAGGTGGAGGAGTTTTACAGAGGTAGCGACGTAATAACTTACGAGTTTGAGCATATAGAGGACGAGGTGCTTGAACGCGTTGAAGGGAAGCTCATACCCAACCCTCTCGCCCTCAGGCTCAAGAAGGATAGGGGTGAGGAGAAGGGCTTTTTATACAAACATTGCTATCCCGTCCCCCGCTTCAGGAGGGTTAAAACTGAAGAGCTGAAAGAGGCTGTGTCCGAGCTCGGACTTCCGGTAGTGGTCAAAAGCACCCGTCTGGGTTACGATGGCAAGGGGCAGTACAGGATAAGGAGGGAGGAGGACCTTGAGCAGGTGTTCAAGAATCATTCTGAGGGGGAGAGCTT
>JALSTO010000293.1 GCA_026983685.1 Aquificaceae bacterium
GGATAATAGCCCTCGTCTCAGGAAGCGTAGCCTTCATATCTGGCTTTATGCAGAACATAGGAGCTGCAGCCCTCTTCCTGCCCGCGGTGGTGAGGATATCAAAGAGGCTCAGGATACCCGTCTCCCATCTTCTGATGCCCATGGGCTTCTGCGCAATACTCGGTGGAACCCTCACCCTCGTTGGTTCAAGCCCCCTGATACTTCTCAACGACCTTTTGGCTATGTATGAACTGCCTCCCTTCGGTCTTTTCTCCGTCACGCCGATAGGCGTCTCTCTGGTAATAGCTGGTATAGCTTACTTCATTATCTTTGGCAGGTTTATCCTTCCTAAGGTCAGTACCTCTGAGGATGAAGGGAAGTTCCTTCCCTCGGAGCTTTCCCAGACCTATGATAGGATATGCGGTCTCTACGAGCTCCACGTCCCTGTGAACTTCACGAGAAGAACTATTCAGGAGATAGATGCGAGGAAGAAGTATCAGGTTACGATAGTTGCGGTTTACCACAGGAGAGCGAGGCACAAGAACTTCGCCCCCCACAGGGAGGAGACCGTTGAACCCTCGGACGACATAGCTGTAATAGGATGCCCGGATACCGTGGAGAGGTTCGCCAGGGAGATGGGGCTTATCCTCAAGGAGGAGCTTGAGGAGTTCGCTGACGACCTATCCCGTGTTAACGCAGGTATGGTTGAGGGTGTGATAACCATGAGGTCTGAGCTCGTGGGCAGGTCCCTCAACGATGTTCAGTTCAGGAGAAGGTACGAGGTAAACCCGGTTGCCCTGGCCCGCGGGGGTGAGGTCATATACGCCGGCTTTTCCGATACAAAGCTCGCCCCCGGCGACACCCTCCTGCTCTTCGGCAGGTGGGATAAGTTCTTGGAGCTGAAGAGGAGAAATATCTTCGCCTTCTCAACGGAGATAAAGGGAGAGGTTATGAGACCCGAAAAGGCTAAGCTTGCCCTTTTCTGGTTTGCGGTAGCCCTCGCTCTCATACTTGTCTTCAAGGTAAAGCTCTCAATAGCTCTCCTTACGGGCGCCTTGGGTATGGTGATAACGAGGGTTCTCAGTGTTGATGAGGCTTATCAGTCCGTTGACTGGATGACTGTATTCCTCCTCGCAGGACTGCTACCCTTGGGGCTTGCCTTTCAGGAAACGGACACCGCGGAATTTGTGGCACGCTCCATATTAGCTCAGACCGGAGAGCTCCCTCCCTTTCTATTCTACCTTCTCATCGCCCTCATGACTTCCTTCTTCACCCTCGTTGTGTCCAACGTGGGGGCAACCGTTCTGCTCGTTCCCTTATCCATAGATATGGCTCTTGAGACGGGTGCGGACCCCAGGCTCGCCGCTCTCGTAGTAGGCGTCTCAGCCTCAAATACCTTTGTAATCCCTACCCATCAGGTAAATGCTCTTATAATGAGACCGGGAGGTTACAGGACCGTTGATTACATAAAGGCGGGTATGGGGATGACCATTCTGTTCATAATCATCCTTATGGTTGCACTATACATTTTCTACTAATCCGATTATCTCCTCAGCTTTGCTCTTGATCTCCTCAATCAGCTTCTGGATCCCCCATCTTCTATAGGCGGAAACAACGACGGACTTACCTTCAAC
>JALSTO010000294.1 GCA_026983685.1 Aquificaceae bacterium
TATGAGCCGGGGATTGAACCTCTTCTTGAGGTTTTCTGGCTTCACACCCCTCCTTTTCTTCACGTACTCAACAATTTCAAGGCTCTTGGGGTCAAGACCTTTCAGGTTTGTCCTTGCGACTTTAATAACTTCCTCCTCCCTCCAGAAGAAGGCGGAGGGAAGGAGCCTCTGGAGGAGGTAGCCCCTGCTGAGCAGGTAGTCTGAAGAGAGCTCATCAAGGAGGGACAAAGACTTTACATCAAGGATCGGTTTGGAGTCAGGGAAGGACAGGATCTCCTGCTGTGCCTCCTCTCCTCCGACTCCAACAACCACGCCCGTCGCTGTACCAGACTTTAATGGTACGAGAACACGCCAGCCAACAGGGACCTGCTCCCTGTCCCACTCAGCCCTGAAGCTCCTTACCCTTCCACCAGGGATTAAAACTCTTAGAGTGATCAACTCCTGTTTCTAAGAGCGGACACGACCTTCTCGTCAAGCTCAACCATCTTAAGAACCTTTCCAGTATGGGCAAAGGGTATAACACCGGTTATGGTGGAGCCAGGGAAGAGGGAGTTCTCAACCGTGTCTATCTCCATCTCAAAGACCGATACATCAAAGGGAACACCTTCAATCTTCTCCAAAACCTCTCGGGCTATGCCATAACAGGTCAGGGACTTGTCTGGAGCGAACATCTGGATTGCCACCTTTCCCGTCTGGCGGATGTTCTCTGCGGTTTTTGCCTTTGAGCTGACAGCAAAACGGAGCGTCCTCTCATCTAAGGGATATATCCACGTTATGAAGGTCATGTGCTGGTTTCCTTCGCCATCAACGGTCCCTATGACAACCGGAAAGACTCCAAGGTCTCTCATCAGGTCTATCAACTCTCTGGGAAGCATCCTATACCTCCTGCTAAGGTTTAAGATGTTATGATAACAGGGTTGTACGGACCGTGTGATGTTAATATAATTTTTATAAAGATACTATACCACGGGAATAAAGACACCAAAGAAGGAGGTGGAAAGTATGGCGGGGAAGATAAGGGTTGCCATCGCAGGGGTCGGCAACTGTGCCAGCTCCCTGATCCAGGGCATCTACTACTACCAGAAGAGACAGGACAAGGACTTCGGTGGGGTGATGCACCCCGACATAGGAGGCTACAAGCCCTGGGACCTTGAGATAGTGGCAGCCTGGGATATAGACGCCAGAAAGGTGGGAAGGGATGTGTCCGAAGCCATCTTTGCACCTCCCAACTGCACGGCGGTCTTTGAGCCGGAAGTTCCCTACATGGGGGTCAAGGTCAGGAAGGGAAAGGTCCTTGACGGCTTCGCACCTCACATGAAGGATTATCCCGAGGACAGGACCTTCGTTCTGTCCGATGAGAGGGAGGATGAGCTTGAGGACGTCGTAAGGGTGCTCAGGGAAACCCAGGCGGATGTTCTCATAAACTACGTTCCCGTTGGTTCGGAACAGGCTGCGAGGTTCTACGCCCAGGCCTGTCTTGAAGCTGGGGTCTCCTTCATAAACGCCATGCCCACCTTCATAGTCTCAGACCCCGAGTGGGCTAAGAAGTTTGAAGAAAGGGGCATTCCCGTTGTTGGAGACGATATAAAGTCTCAGGTTGGAGCGACGATAG
>JALSTO010000295.1 GCA_026983685.1 Aquificaceae bacterium
CCCTCTCCTCATCTTTTCCACCTCCTTTATAGGTTTTTTCATAAAAAATTTTAGTGTTTTATTGTCAAATTGTCAAGTCCTTTAGCTCTATACCCACAGCTCCCTTGCTGAGCATGAGCTTAACAGCCTTCTCGCTGTCGCCGGGCTTTACGTCAACCCCTTTGATCCCGTCAAGCAGGAGCAGAACCTCAAAGCGGAGGTTGAGAGCCCCGAGAACCGTGTTCTTCACACAGTAGTCCGTCGCAACGCCTCCTACGAATACCCTCCTTACACCCCTCTCCCTGAGAAGCTGTTCAAGTATGGTCCCCTGAAAGCCCGAGTAGGCGTCAAAGTCCCTTGATGTCCCCTTTGAGATTATGAACTTGTTGTCAAGGGGTATCCTGAGGTCCTTGTGAAACATAGCTCCTTCTGTATCCTGAACACAGTGGGGAGGCCAGACTCCCCCATGATCCTTGAAAGATATGTGATCCGGAGGATGCCAGTCTCTTGTAAAGAACACCGGAAGACCTTCCTTCTCAAATATTCCTATATACTCGTTCAATGCTGGAACTATTCTGTCTCCCTCTGGAACGGGGAGGGCTCCTCCGGGCATGAAATCGTTCTGCATATCAACCACGATGAGGGCGTCTCTATCTCCCACTTTTACCTTCATCTTCTCACCTCCTTTCTAAACTAATAACTAATATATGAAGGTGTTATAATTCTCCCATGGAAAACCTGCTCAGAACTGACCCAGAGATCTTTGATGTGGTCGTCAAGGAGTATGAAAGGCAGTTTTACCACCTTGAGATGATAGCCTCTGAGAACTTCACCTCCCTTGCGGTTATGGAGGCAACAGGTAGCGTTCTGACCAACAAGTACGCGGAAGGTCTGCCCGGAAGGAGGTACTACGGAGGCTGTGAGTTCGTTGATATAGCGGAAAACCTCGCCATAGAGAGGGTTAAGAAGCTCTTTGGAGCTGAGCATGCAAACGTCCAGCCCCATTCAGGTTCACAGGCGAACATGGCTGTTTACATGGCTGTGCTCCAGCCTGGCGATACCATAATGGGAATGAACCTCGCCCACGGTGGGCACCTTACCCACGGAGCCAAGGTGAACTTCTCCGGGAAGCTCTACAACGTTGTCCAGTATGGTGTGAATCCAGAGACAGAACTGATTGATTACGATGAGATATACAGGCTTGCCAAAGAATACAAGCCGAAGCTTATAGTCGGAGGAGCTTCCGCTTACCCGAGGGTAATAGACTGGGCTAAGCTGAGGGAGATAGCGGATGAGGTTGGCGCCCTGCTCATGGTTGATATGGCTCACTACGCCGGGCTTATAGCTGCGGGGGAGTATCCGAACCCCGTTCCCGTGTCCCATTTTGTAACCTCAACCACCCACAAGACCCTGAGAGGACCACGGAGCGGTTTCGTTCTGTGTAAGGCGGAGTTCGCCAAGGCTATAGACAAGTCGGTCTTCCCCGGGATACAGGGTGGACCCCTCATGCACGTTATAGCTGCAAAGGCAGTCGCTTTCAAGGAAGCTATGAGCGATGACTTCAAAAAGTACGCAAAGCAGGTTATCTTAAACGCACGCGTTCTGGCTGAGGAGC
>JALSTO010000296.1 GCA_026983685.1 Aquificaceae bacterium
TCCTGAAGATGTCCGCAAACTTGCCAAGGAGATACAGAAGGAACTCGGAATAAAACCCAAGGAGATATGGCACACCCTGAGAATAGCCATGACGGGTCAGCTTGAGGGTGTAGGGATAGACATCCTCCTCTCAACCCTACCAAAGGAGAGGATAGTAAAGAGGATTAAGAAAGTTCTTGAGAGGATATCCTAAGGGTCTATATGATCTTCAGCGGAAGGAGAGATAAGCCAGAAGTTCCCGGAATCCTCAATTATTCCCTTGAAGCTTAGAGCCTTGAGCGCTTTTGTTACCGCTTCCCTTGAGGAGCCGACCCTCGCTGCAAGGTCCCTGTGGGTCATCTTCCTGACCCTGAACCTTCCCTTCTCCATGTTCCCCTTTTCCTTGCCCACCTCCAAGAGGAACTTCACTATTCTGCTCTCTACGTTCCTGAAGGCTAAAGCCTCAACCATATCGTCCGTTCTCCTGAGTCTCGCAACGAGAGCCTTTATAACGTTTATCGCTATGTCTGGGTTTTCCCTGAGTATCTTAAGGAAAGTCTCCCTCCTGAGGACTGCGAGCCTTGTGTTCTCCTGAGCTAAGACGGTTGCTGATCTGGGGAGCTGGTCTATCATGCTCATCTCACCGAGAAACTCTCCTGGTCCAAGTTCTGCCAGAACGAGCTCGTTCCCATGCTCATCAAAGAGGGATGCTCTGACCTTCCCCTCAAGGACGAGATACATGTCGTCGCTCGTATCCTTTTCGTAAAAGAGCACCTCCCCCATGGGGAGGTCTATGATCTCAAAGTTTAAGGATATCTTTCTGAGCTCAGAATCCGACAGGTTCTGAAATAAAACACTCTTCCTCAAGAAGTCCGCTACTCTCCCCGTCTCCCCCATCTTTAAAAGATTTTAGTTTATATTTATTCCTATGCCAAGGCTTATGTACTTTTCCGTTGTCCGGGAAAGGCTGGGAAAGTCCGAGGAGGATATAGATTTCAGGGGCACGGTAGAAGAGCTCAGGAAGCTTTTAAAGGAGAGATACCCAGAGGTTGCGGATGTTATAGACAGGGTGAAGTTCGCTGTTAACGAGGAATACGTTGAGGACAGCTTCCTCCTTGAAGGAAAAGAAAGGGTGGCTATAATACCGCCTGTGAGCGGTGGTTGATGAAGAAGGCTCTTATAGTAAGGCTCTCATCTCTTGGAGATGTCGTTCTCACCTCGGTCCTGATCGATCCCCTTATTAAGGCCGGCTACAAACCCTTTCTCCTTACCTTCAAGCCCTACGACACACTCTTTGAGGACGACTGGAGGATAACAACGATCGGCGTTGAGAAAGGGGAGCTCATGAGCGAACACGTCCTGAGAGAGCTTAAGGGAAAAGGCTTTGAGCTCTTTATAGACCTCCACAAAAACGTGAAGACACTCCTTTTGAGGAAGAAGCTGAAAGGAAGGTGGCTCTCTTACAAGAAGGACTCCCTGCGCAGGAGGCTTGCGGTCAGGTTCAGCAGGTTCAGGGGGAGCTTCTACGTGACAGAGAGCTATCTCCAGGCTCTGGGTGAGATCGGGAGAGGGTTTGAGCCCATGCCGAAGGTCATCGTATCC
>JALSTO010000297.1 GCA_026983685.1 Aquificaceae bacterium
AGCTTCTTCATTCCTTATGTGCTCTCAATGAGGGGGTTGGAGGAGTGAGATGATAAGGATAAACCTTATAAAAAAGGAGAAGAGAGGCATCTCCATCCCGAGCATATCCCTTGCAAGGCTCAGAACTCTTGACGTAAAGGAGCTCGCCAAAGATAGGGCTATACTCATAATACCTGCAGTAGGTGTTCTGCTTATAGGAGCTGAGCTTTTTTATGCTTTCAGGCTCAAGCAGGAGATAAGCTCCCTTCAGACGGAGGTGAGCAGGCTAACTTCTCAGAGGAATAGCCTTAAGAAGAAGGCGGATGTGATCCGTGCAAGGAGGAAGGCACTACAGAACGAGATAAACGCTGTAAAGCTGAGGATAAGAAACCTTCAGCTGAGCAAAGATGTAATATTAGCCCTCAAGGGCTACTATGAACCCTTCAACGGCTCTCTTAGCTACCTATACAGCTACGTTCCCTCTACGATCTGGTTCAACAGCCTTTCTCAGAGCATGGACTTCCAGAAGGTGAACGTTGATCTGTCCTTTGGCTCTTACGATATAAACTCAATAAAGAACTTCTTCACTATAGTGAAGAAGGAGTTTCCTGAGGTGATCCCCAGTGAGATAAAGAAGCAGGAGAACAAGAACGGAATAATGTATTATGTATCCTCTATTAAAATTGAGAAGAACTTTACAAAAGGGGAGGAGTAGATGCCAAGTCTTAAGGAGCAATGGGAAGCTACGCCTCTGTGGCAGAGGCTCGTTGTTGCAGTGGTTCTGCCCCTCATAGTTATGGGTGCTATCTGGTTCTATGTGGTCAGCCCGGATATGGAACAGAAAGAGAGGCTGATAAAGGATAGGGAGAGGCTGAAACAGGAGATAGCTAAGTATAAGAAGCTCATAAGACCTGGAGCTCTCAAGCCTCTTGAGGAACAGCTCCAGAAGCTCAAGGAAGAGGAAAAGCAGAAGAGGGAAGAGCTTGAGAGGGTTGTCGGCAAACTGCCAAGGCTCGGTGAGATTGAGAAGGTATTCGGTGAGATAAACCTCATAGCAGCATCAAGGGATATCATAATAACAAGGATATCCCTTTCCCAGCCAAGGGTTATAAATCTTCAGCTCGTTGAAAGCGGTGGAAAAAAGTTCGTGAAAGCGGTTGCTCAGCAAGAACCAAGGTCAAGGGGAAGACAGAGAGGAGTAAAGAGGAAGCAAGCCAAGAAGAAGGTGGTCTCGGGAGTCCCCATTACCACGATGGAGGTATCCCTTAACCTTGAGGGGAAAACGAGGGATATTTATAGCTTTCTTAAAGCCGTTTACAAGAAAGGGATAGTCTCCTATCCGAAATCTGTGAGCATAAAGCCGATAAAAGGTGAAGGTATGGTTTCAGCCAACGTTGTTATAGATGTTATACTTCAGAAGTGAGGTGAGGGAAATGCTGAAGTTGTATGCTTTTTTGGCAATCTTTATTAGCGCCTCCTTATTTGCCAAAGACCCGTTCACAAACAAGGAAGATGCGGTCGGATACATAGTGATAAACGATGAAGGCATTTCCAAAAAGTACATAGTGCTTGAAAGCAAGGAAGGTGGAGTCAAACTCATAAGGACTGAATACAATCCAGATAACGTTCTTAAACAGGGAGGGAAGAAGAGATGAAAAGGGTACTGCTCGCTCTCCTCTTCATCGTTTCCCTATCTGTTTCTCAGGTGATTGAGGAGATGAAGTTTGAGGACGTAAAGCTTGATACCATCGTCAAGGCTTTAGCCAAAGCTGTCAAGAGGAATGTTATAATAGACCCAAATATAAAGGACATACTCAGCACAAAGACAAGCATCTATATACAGAAGCCCCTCAGCGTCAATGAAGCTTTTAACCTTATCCTCAAGGAGTATGGTCTAATAGCTGTTCCTATAAACGAGGGAATCTACAAAATAACTAAGGCAGGCGAGATAGAGGTGAACGTGGGCGAGCTTGAGGAGGAGGACCTCAAGAAGGTAATAGACCTTCTCAAGAGGAGGGTAAGTCCTTCAGCTGAGATAGTTATAGACAAAGCCCTTGGAACGCTGTACGTCAGGGATGATGAGAAGAGGGTCAAGAAGATAGAAAAACTCTTGAAAACATATATAGACAAGCTCATGGCTGAAAAAACCCTTGGTGTTAAGAAAAAGCCGCAGGCTGTTATAACCAAGGTCTTCTATCTCAAAACAATTAGCATAGATGATGCAAAGCAGATACTTGCCCCTCATATATCTAAAAAAACTATCATAACTGAGGCTCCTACCTTCAACGC
The DNA here is from genome assembly GCA_026983685.1 of Aquificaceae bacterium. Taxonomy (GTDB): domain Bacteria; phylum Aquificota; class Aquificia; order Aquificales; family Aquificaceae; genus Hydrogenivirga. Next base: position 2,269 of record JALSTO010000297.1, read on the forward strand.
CCTTGTTATAACCGATGAGGCTGAGAAGATAAAAAGGTATGAAGAACTCCTCAAGAATTTCTTAGTCTCCTCACCGGCGGCGAGGAAGCCTGTTACCGAGATATTTTACTTGAGGTACATAAGCCCTGAAGAGTTTATAAAGATGATAGAACCTATAAGGTCTGAAGCGGGGCTCGTGCTTACAGGGGGTGCGGTCAGAGTTGAGAAAGAGAAGGGGGGTGCTCAGCAGAAGAAGGAAGAGAAGGTAACTCCAATACTGAAAGAGTTCAACGCAGTTATGATAACCGACTATCCCGAGGTTATAGAGAAGATAAAGGAACGGTTCAGCGAGTACATAAGTGATGTCCCCCCTCAGGTGAAGATAGAAGCTCGTATCCTTGAGGTCAGGAAGGAGGTACTCAGGGAGCTTGGTATAAACTGGAGTGCCCTTCTTTCAAACGTAAAAGCTCCTCAGAGTTGGAGTGGCGGTGCTGGCGTAAACCTTGGAGTGGGACAAACAGGCAATATAACACCTGGGTTGAGTGCCACACCCGGAGGTATTCTTACCTTTACCTATACCAAGGGTGTTCTGAACGCTCTCAACCTCAGACTCTCCGCCTTTGAAAGACTGGGAAAAATAAAGAGCCTCGCAAAACCGACAATAGTCACTATAAATGGTCAGAATGCGGTTATAAAGCAGGGACAGGAGATACCCTATCAGACAGCCGTAATCGCGGGTGGTTCCGCCCAGGCGAACATCCAGTTTAAGGAAGCTGTACTTGAACTTAATGTCCTTCCGATAATATCTCCAGATGGCAGGATACTCCTTGATATAAAACTGACTCAAGATACCCCGGGGGTTCAGACGCCTCAAGGTCCCGCTATAAATACCAAAGAGGTATCAACGAAGGTGATAGTTAACAATGGGGATACGGTTGTCATAGGTGGGATAATAGATACCCAAACCAATAGAACAAACGAGGGCGTCGCCGGGCTCGTGAGGGTTCCTATACTCAAGTGGCTATTCGGTCAGGAGAGGCTTAGCAAGAGTGATGTTGAGCTGTTGATATTCATTACACCAACCATACTGACCGAGTAAACTTACTCTACACGATAAACAAACTCCACAACCGCTCTCTCCTGAGAGCTTGAGCCCCTTGCTTCTACCCTTATAGCATAAACATAAGTGCCGAAGCTACTTATATCACCCAGATAGGTAGCGCTTATGGAGTACCCGGGAATGCTGGCGACATAACTCTCCAGATCAATTGGTAGTCCTGCAGAGCATGTTGCTCCCCCGTTGCAGGTTATGGTTCCGTCAAGGATCTTTTGGATTATGTATTCGGAAGCACCCTTGGCAGCTTCCAAGGCTCCCGAGTATCTCTTTCCTATACCCGATACCTGGGTACCAGTTATGAGCATAAACATCAGAGCTGCTATTATCACCAAGGCTATAAGTCCCAAGAGAAGGGTTGTTATCAATGCGATACCTCTCTCCTTCTGGTTCATATCTACCTCCTCAGAGGTTCATAGGTTTTACAAATAGCTTCATCACCTTCCACCTGTAGTTCTCATATCCTGAAGGCAGGTTAAGGTCAATTGTTCCAGCTCCCGTATCGGTTCTCACACAGGCTCCGCTTGCTGAGGTTGTGCACGATACGGTATTTGTGAATCTGTATTTGGGGTCCAGCCTACCCTCCTGAACGAGGATATACAGGTTCACCTTCTTTAGTCCATCCCTTATCTCCTGGGCTGTCACATTGCCGTCATCATTAAGGTCAAGGTCAAGCTGGTTGGTGGTGTTGTTAAACTCACCGTCGTACACGTCAATACTTCCGTCTCCGTCTCTGTCTATATCAAAGGTTACCCTCCAGTCCGCAACACAGTTCAGCAGTGGATCGCCCGGACTATCACCTACAGCTCGCAAAAGATTTCTTGTATCCGGATGGCATGTATCCAGAGGCTGTGAATTACTGAGCCTGTATCTTATGCTGTTACAGTACTGGTTGGTGCAACCGCTTGCAACGGTTGAATCGTAAGGTACCGCAACAAAGAAGCCCGTAGAGGGGCATGTCCCAAAATTCCCGTCAGCTATGTACTTTTTGTTGCCGGCTCCGAGATACACCACCGGCGTCCCCGCATCTATAGAATCCCCTGCCACCTGGGTGAAGCCTGCACTACAGTTCACGAGTGCCCAGCCTATGGTCCCCTGATTGGTATTGTTCATAACCGACCTGATGGTTAGCTCAAGTTTGCTGGGGTACAATGGGTCTGAAGATGTTAATGTGTTCAGTTCAACCGGGAGGTCACCCTGATCTTCCCCTATACCGTAGCCTGCATGTTCTATATCAAGGCGCAGGAGCTCCAGACCAACGGAAAGCTCTATCTGGGTCTCAACAGCCTTGCTCTCCCTTTTAAAACCACCCAGCAGATTAACGAAGGTAACGTAGGCTCCACCCAGCACAACAAGAACGATAACCATGGCAACCAGAAGTTCAATTAAAGTAAAGCCCCTTCTCATATCTACCTTCCCACAAAGGTTCTCGCTTCATAGGAGTGGTCTCTTCCTCTATAGTTCCAGCACACCCTCACATAGACCTCCTTAAGATTACCTCTGTCTGTAACAGTCCAGCCTACCCTGTAGGTTACGTTCGTGTTTCTGACCTGCCTTGAGACGAGATTGGCTCCGCCGGTATTCAAACATGGGATCTGGACGCTTACGGTCGTAGCGGAGTTACAATCAATGTTAACTGTGGGTATATTCGGAAAGGGAATTGACCTTATGTTTTCAAGACACTCCTGGGCTACGGATTTTGCCTCGTCCCTCAGGAAGTTAAGGAGGCTGTACTGATAGGTTGTGAGCAGACCTGCAAGAAGACCGAGAAGTATTATCGCAAGGAGAACGAGCGCTACGAGAGCCTCAATAAGAGTGAAGCCTCTTTCACTTCGCATTACAGTTTGTCCCATCGTAAACTCCTAACCTCACCCTTGTGAGCGTTGCCACCACACAGCTGTATGCGGGGTTCACATCAGCCGTTCCGTTGTAGTAGATAGAGCTGTTGTTAAATACACCTCTATCAGTTATGGAAATCGTCCCGGTAAAACTGTTGTTGAGATTGATGCAGTCAATGTCAGCTGTTCCGTCATTCATACATACACGCTTTCCTGAGGCAATGACAGTCAGAGCCCTTTTCTGGCTGAAGGCTATCGCCCTTGCCTTTTGAAGGAAGGCATATATGTCCTTTGCATCCGATTCTATAGACCACCTGAGCCTCCAATCTCTGTAATAAGGAATTGCTATGCTGAGCAGTAGGGCTATCATAACTATGATAACGAGTAGCTCTATTAGGGTTATTCCTCTCTTCATTTTTCTATCCACAGTATTATCTTGCCGGAAGCCCCTCCTCCGCCCGGCAAGGTTGGAGGTGCCTCTGGTGTTGTCCCGGTGAACCATTCGGTGGCACTACCGCTCTCATTAACAAAACTACTACCACCCACAACCTCTATATTGCCTCTTGAGAGCTGGAGCAGGACTGCAAGCTCATCGGGAGGGCTTGCTATGAAGTTGGGACAGCTTGTATCAAAGAGACCTGCTCCCGTGGCACAGTTCAATCCCCAAAGACGCGACCTTCCACCGAAACCGCAGAGATTTCCTGTAGGCTGGGTGGTGGCAAAGAAGACTACATCGTAGTTTGAGACTGCGGGGTCTGAGATGAGTCTCTCTTTGGAATAATCTGTGTCCTTCGGAGCGAGTTCCCTCTTCCAGGCAAAGGTTCCTGTTCCGCCGGAGAGCTCTGTGCAGGCATCTGTTGAGTTCTTCGCCGAATTTATATTACAGCTACCTCCGGTAAGGCAGTCATCTATGCGAACTCCGTAGAGCTTTTCTGTATCCGTAGCGTTCTGTCCCGGCTCGTCGTCCTTGTAAAACCACCTGCCCGTTCCGAAGAATATGTAGTTCATGCCAAAGCACTTCATGTATTCAACCTTTGCAGTTACGGGCTCAATAGCGCTGTTGAACACCTTTACCACATTCCATGGATTTGTAGGATCAGACGGGTTTGCGCCAGTTATCTTAACTCCGAGAACATTCCCTTGCCAAGTGCTTCCGGATTTTTTGTTCACACCGAAGAAGACCATATCCGTGTTTCCATCGTTGTTGTAATCTATACCTTCAGTGAAGAGTCGTCCTCCGAAGGTATTGTTGAAGGAAGAAAGGGTGCTGTCCTCAATTATGGTGTAGCCAGTGGATAGAGAAACAGACGTTGAACTTCCTGTGATTATATACTTTGAGGCGACTTTGAAATTGCTGTCCAGCTCAAGCACAAATATCTTCAGGTCCTGATCGGATTCACCACAGGTGGTCGTTGGACCCGAGAGGAACATAACGAAGTGTTTGCCGTTTACCGTTATATGGGCAGGTCCGGAAAAGCTGAAACCGAGGTCTGGATGGGAAAACTCCCACAGGAATTTAGGCTTTTTAGGATCAGTTATATCAAGGGCGAAGTAAGAGGATAAACCAACGCAGCTCTCGGGAGCCGTCAGATCACAGGTGTCGGATGGCGGGTTTTCGCAGTTTGCGGTATTACAACCGCACCCACCGCCCAGTCTCATGCCTCCTATGAGTATGGCGGTTTCCGGCACACCATCCCCATTCTTATCAATCCTCATAACGTAAGGTTGCATATCAACAATGTACCTGTGGTTGTAGGTCGGGTCTGCCAGATACCTCAGATACGGCAAAGCGTTCTTTGGTATGAAAGCCCACTCTTCCCTTCCTATCTTTGTAGTTGTACAGCTACCTGTGGATTCGTCGCATATCTTGACAACGTCGTTGGTGGACAGACCATCAATCCGAAGGGCTCCCAGCCTGAAGGCATGAAGCATACCATCGTTTGCACCAACAAAGACCATCCCGTAGGTGCCGTAATCAACTATCGCGGGTGTTGAGTAAACTATGTCCCCGAGCTTCCACACATTTCCAGAGCTATCAACCCTCCTGTCCCTGCATCCATCTATGTGCTCACCCCGTACAAACCTTATGAGGTTTTCGTAAGGATCTCCTCCAGCGCTTGATAGGCAGGAGGGAAGGGTCGTTCCCATATACTGGTCAAAGGCATTTTTGTTTGTCACGGTAAACTCTAAAAGGGCATCGTTCCCTGCGTTATCCTGACCTATTGCATATATAGTCCTTGTAGAAGGGTCTCTGTCTTTGAGCTTTTTACCGGCTTCCCATACGTCATATA
>JALSTO010000298.1 GCA_026983685.1 Aquificaceae bacterium
GGAAGGTGTCCAGAGGGACCTCCTCCCGATCCTTGAAGGAACGACCGTCAACACAAAGTACGGACCCCTCAAGACGGATCACATCCTCTTCATAGGAGCGGGAGCCTTCCACATGGCGAAGCCCTCAGACCTCATACCGGAGCTTCAGGGTAGGTTTCCTATAAGAGTTGAGCTCAAAGCCCTAACCAAGGAAGATTTCGTAAAGATACTGACAGAACCCGAGAACGCCCTCACAAAGCAGTACATAGAGCTCCTGAGAACGGAGGGGGTTGAGATAGAGTTTACCGAAGACGCGGTTGAGGAGATAGCTCTTCTATCGGAGGAGATAAACAATCGCACGGAGAACATCGGGGCGAGAAGACTTCACACAGTTATGGAGAAGCTCCTTGAGGACATATCCTTCAACGCCCCTGATATGTCAGGTCAGCACATAATAATTGACAGGAAGTTTGTAAGGGCAAAGCTAAGTGAGGTGATAAAGGACGAGGAGCTAAGCAGATACATCCTCTAAGAAGTTCTTGAGCCACCAGTGAACGTCTTCTTCAATCACCCTCTTTCTAAGAGCCTTCATCCTCTCCCTCTTCTCCCTCTTCTTCATCTTCAGGGCGCTGTATATAGCCTCCGCAACTGCATCCTCATCAAAGGGGTTTACTATCAAGGCTCCCTCCCTGAGCTGGAGACTTGCTCCGGCGAACTCGCTCAGTATGAGTACTCCGTCTTCATCAACCTTGCTCATGACGTACTCCTTTGAGACGAGGTTCAGCCCGTCTATAAGTGGGGTGACGAGAGCAAAGTCCGCCATCATGTAGAGGGATGCAAGTCTCTCGTCGCCGTAGTTCTTGTAGTAGTAATAGATGGGGACCCAACCGGGCTCACCGAACCTTCCCTCAATCCTGCCAACTATCTCATCAGTTCTTCGCTTTATATCCATGTATTCTTCAAGCTTAGTTCTTGTGGGTGCAGCTATCTGTATAAAAGAAACCCTGCCCCTGAAGGATGGGTACTTCTCAAAGAACCTCTCTAAGCCCTTAAACTTTTCCTCAATACCTTTGGTGTAGTCAAGTCTGTCAACACCTATACCAACGAACTCAACGGAGAGTTTCTTCCTGAGACTGAGGGCGTATCTAACCACCTTCGGGTTTGAAACAAGAGAGCTCCATCTCTGGCTATCTATCCCTATAGGGACTGCGACTACCCTTATCTTCCTTCCCTGCCAGTATATGGCGAAGTCATCGTAAACGGCACCGAGTATCTCCCTCACACACTCTCTGAAGTTCTGGACATAGTGCTCGGTGTGAAAGCCTATGACGTCAGCACCGAGCATTCCCTCAAGTATGTCCCTCCTGTTCGGTAAGAACCTCAGCATAAAGTAAGGAGGAAAGGGTATGTGCCAGAAGAGGTGTATAGGGTCTTCAACACCCTTCTCCCTGAGGAGGGCAGGAACGAGGGCTAAATGATAATCGTTCACAAGGACCTTTGAGCCCGGTGTGTAAACCTCCATCACAGCCTTGGCGAACTTCCTGTTTACCCTCCTGTAACCGAGCCAGTACTTGCTGTCAAAACGGGTTCTGTTCAAAAACATGTGACAGAGGGGCCAGAGGGTCTCGTTGGCGTAGCCGTAGTAGTATTCTGTTACGTCCCTGCTGGTGAGTGAGACCTGCTTCATAAGAAAGCTTTCCGTTATCTTCGTCTCAAAGGGGTTCTTCTGACCCTTCCTTCCCCAGCATATCCATATACCGCCGTTCTTTCTCAGCACAGGTTCAAGGGCTGAAACGAGACCTCCGACGGTCTTCTCAAGCCTCAGCTTCCCCCCAGCCCTTTCAACTTTGTAGGGCTCTCTGTTTGACACAACTATCAACTTCATTCTATTTCTCTTAAAGCTAAAGGTTGTTTGCATGTGTGTCAAGGAATCCGGAGTTGTACCCATTTCGGGAGTGGGTTAAATTTAATTAAGTCTTTGATCAGGGAGGGTTGAGCATGAGATACAGAGCTCTTATCACCGCCTTGGCGGTCATCGCTGGAGTCAGCTTTTCAGCAGAAAAGGTTATTCTCAAGAAGCCACCCGAGTCCCTCAAGAAGTACTACCCGCCCGCATCCAAGAACTATGAGTTCATCTCAGCCATGCATACCATGAGCACAGCCTTCTACGGAATAAACCTGAACATAAATGAGGGCAACTGGGAGGGAGCCAAAAGGTGGGCGCAGGAGCTTAAAAAGACCTACCTGAAAGTTTCAAAGATGGTTCCCGAATGGAAGAGCTACTTCAAACCCCAGCTTGCGGACAACCTTGTAAAGGCTGTCAGCTCAAAGAACGTGGACAGGGTTATAGGCGCTTCCAAGAAGCTCGGGCAGACCTGTGCAAAGTGTCATCAGGACAACGAGATAGCTGTCAAGCTCGTTTATCACTTCCCGAGCTTTGAGACTATCAAGATAGAGGATCCCGTTGAGTTCATGGAGTACAAGACGGGTAAATACATGGAGAAGCTTACCAACTCAATGAAAGCTCTCAAGATATACCTCCTTCAGGGAGAGGGTGATAAAGCACAGGAGGCTGGCATGAACTTCGTTGAGAGGGCTCGCCAGCTCAGGTCAATGTGCTCCAAGTGCCACACCAACAAGCTCTCGGAGGAGGTTATAGTGGGGAAGGAGTTTGAAAAAGCCCTGAATGATCTTGAAAACCTGCTCTCAGGAGATAAACCGGACAGAGATAGGGTCTTCAAACTGCTGGGCAAGGTCGGAGCAAGCTGTACGAAGTGCCACAACGTACACCTTATACCACAGGTGGTTAAAGAGGCTTTTGAAAAGTGAGGATCCTCCTCATCATATTTCTTTTCCTTGTAAGCTGTGAGAAACTGGAAGAGGTTTTCGTTGAGGAGGACCTTCTCCAGAGACCTCAGGCAAAGAGGTGTGCTGACTGCCACGCTCAGATATACGAAGAGTGGAAGGAGAGCAGACACTACCGAGCATGGAAGAGCGAGAATTTCAGGAGAGAGTCAGAAAACTACGGTAAGGTTAAGTGTCTGTCCTGCCACGCCCCCCATCAGGTTGATCCAGAAAAGAAGCCAGTTCTCAGGGCTGAGTTCAGAGAGGACGGTGTCCACTGCGTAGCCTGCCACTTCAAAGAAGAGACCAGGTCCATGCACGGACCCCTCAAGGTTTGGTCCCCACCCCACCCCTCCACCCAGGACCTTGACTACACAAAGTCAGAATTCTGTGCAGGATGCCACAGGGAAACCTACAAGGAGTGGAAGCTTGCCAAGGTTCGCAAGAGCTGTCAGGACTGCCACATGCCCTCCCTCGGTAAGAAAGATCTTATACAGAAGTTCCCCTTCTACCTCTTCCACCTTGCCAAGCGGAGGACCTCCCACCGCTTCCCAGCCCAGAAGGCTAAGCCCGAAGACATAGAGGTCCATCTCAAGGGAAAGGAGCTCATACTTGTAAACGTAGGAGTTCCCCACAACCTGCCGACCGCTGATCAGGGAGACCCTAAGCTTTACCTTATAGCCCAGATACTGTACGGAGATGGAAAAAAGAGAACTCTGAGGAAGCTTCTCTCACCTCAATCAAAGACCGCTCTGCAATACAGGGTGCCCTATCACCTCAGAATACCCGATGGAGATGTGAAGGAGGTGAGGGTGAAGATAATGCGGAAGTTCGCCTGGAGCGATGAGAAAGAGACCTTGAAGGAACTCACCTTGCGAACTCCCTCTCCCTGACCCTCGGGTCTATCCATGCCAGCAGGAGGTCCGCTATCAAATTACCCGCTATGAGCATTATCGTTCCTATGTAAAGACCTCCCATAACTAAGAAGAGGTCCTGGGACAGAACCGCATCAAGCATGAGCATCCCCATGCCGGGCCATCCGGTTATTATCTCTATGAGCGCTGCTCCCGATATGAGACTCGCTATCTCGTACCCGAGGAGCGTAGTAAAGGGGTTCATGGCATTCTTTACCACGTGCTTGACTACCATTCCCTTGGGAAGTCCCTTAGCCCTGAGCATAACTACCATAGGACTCTTGAGAACCTCAATCACCGCACTCCTGACGAGCCTTATCAGTCCTGCAGTTGAGACGAGAGAGAGGGTCATGGCTGGGATGAAGAGATGGTGAAGGATATCAAGGACCTTTCCTACCGGACTCAGGTTCTCAAAATCGGGACTCTGAACTCCCCCTATGGGGAACCACCCCGTCTTGCTTGCCAGAAAGAGGAATATGAAGGCTAAGAAGAAGCTTGGAAGTGACATAAAAGAGTAGGCGTAAGCCTGCACGAGCCTGTCAAACTTACCCCCCTCCTTGAAAGCTGCTAACGTGCCTATGGGGACCGCGATTCCCCAGGAGAGGAGGGCTGAGCTAACCGACAGCAACAGGGTATTCGGTATCCTCTCCGCTATTAGCTGAGTTACAGGAGCGTGGTACTGAAAGGAGTATCCGAGATCAAAGAATATAGCGGACCTGAGCCACTTCAGATACTGCACAAGGGTAGGTTCGTCCAGACCGTAGAGTCTCTTCAGTCTCTCAATAGTTTCTGGGGATATCTGGGGATTGAGCTTGAGCTGATCAAGGAAGTCTCCTGGAGCGAGCTTTATTATGAGAAATGATATGAAGGTTACCCCGAGTATGGTCGGAACAGCCTGAAGAAGACGGAAGAGGACAAACTTGAGCATCAGAAGTAATTGGCTATGAAGTACTTGGTTTCCTCAAAGTATCTCTCTATCTCTTTTTTATGCTTCTCCTTGACGTAGCGAATTAACTTGTAATCGTCCCAGTAGCCGATCATTGGTAGCCAGTCTGGAATCGTATCTCTACTGTCAATGAAGTACCACAGGGCTGCTATAAAATCCTCCTTCGCTTCCCTCTTGAGCTGGAAATCTGGGTCTATGAGCACCCTGTATATCAGTTTAACGTCAAGGATGAGGTTCCTGAGGTACTCCATGGTAGGTGGGACCTTTTCAAGCTTCTTGCTGAACTCCTCCCTTAGCCTACTGAGGTCCTTAAGGTTTTCGTAGGTCTTGTACTTTTGAAGCTTTTCCTCAAAGCCCATGGCGTAATTATATCATGTCCCTTCAGGCTTAAATGCCCTATATTATTAGCAAAGAGGAGGGATAGAGATGAGAAAAAAAACTTCTCAAGCTTTCTGGGGGCTGATCTTTTTGCTTCTGGGTACACTCACAGCCTTTGCTCAGGATGTTATTACAACACCTCTCACCAAGAATGCGGGGGACTACTACGTCAGTATCGGTGTCTTTTCAATCTCAGAACTTGAAAAACACTATCCCAGAACTTACAAACTGCTCGTGAAACACCATGGTAAGCCTGCAAAGCATGACACCCATCACCTTGCGGTGAGCGTCTGGAAACAGAAGAACGGTAAGATAGTGTATCTATCAAACTACGATGTGGAGGCTGAGGTGAGGTCTCCGATATTCAGGGCTGTTAGAAAGAAGCTCACTAAGTATCCCCACCAGTACGGAGATAACTACGGTGGGTGGTTTGAGATGTCGGACAAGGGGCTCTACCACATATCGGTGATAATCAGAGAAGATGGTAAGGTAAAGAGGGTTGATTTTGACTACCTTATGCAGTGAACCCTCCTGCCCCGCTTTTTTCTTGTAAAATTTTAGTGCTCAAACGTTGTTTTATTCGGAGGTAGTCTGATGAAACTGCACGAACACCAGGCAAAGGAAATATTTGCCAGATACGGTATCCCCGTCCCAGAAGGCAAGGTAGCCTTCACCCTCAAGGAAGCTAAGCAGGTTGCGGAAGAGCTGGGAAGCTTTCCCCTCGTAGTAAAGGCACAGGTTCACTGCGGTGGAAGGGGAAAAGCGGGCGGTGTGAAGATAGTCAAGGACATGGATGAGCTGGAGAAGGCTGTTGAGGGCATGCTGGGGAAAGTCCTCAAGACCTTCCAGTGTCCCGATGGAAAGCCTGTAAACAGGGTATGGATAGAGAGAGCTACCGCAATTGATAAGGAGTTTTACCTCTCCATAACCCTTGACAGGGCAAGGTCAAAGCCTGTTCTAATGGCTTCCGCCTCCGGCGGTATGGAGATAGAGGAGATAGCCAAGGAAAACCCCGAAGCGATAATCATAGAGGAGATAGACCCCGAGCTGGGTCTTATGCCCTACCAGGCTCGCAAGCTCGCCTTCAAGCTGGATCTTCCCGTAAAGGACTTCTCCAAGATGGCTCTGACCCTCTACAGGATATACACAGAGCTTGATGCCTCCCTCGTTGAGATAAACCCCCTCGTTCTTGACAAGGAGGGCAAGGTCATAGCCCTTGATGCAAAGCTTGAGATTGACGACAACTCACTGTTCAGACACAAGGACATAGAGGAGATGGAGGATGAAACCCAGATATCCCCCCTTGAGGTGGAGGCTAAGAAATACGGGCTCAACTATATAAAACTTAGCGGAAATATAGGCTGTATGGTCAACGGTGCAGGTCTTGCCATGGCTACGATGGACATAATAAAGCTCGCGGGTGGAGAGCCTGCCAACTTCCTTGATGTAGGCGGAGGAGCAAACGTGGAGCAGATAGCCAATGCCTTCAGGATACTTATGGCGGACGAGGATGTTAAGGCGGTCTTCATAAATATCTTCGGCGGGATTCTCAGATGCGACAGGCTCGCTCAGGGGCTTATAGAGGCGGGTAAGCTTGTTGAGCTTAAGGTTCCCATAGTGGTCAGGATGGAAGGGACAAACGTTGAAGAAGGTAAGAGGATTCTCTCAGAATCGGGTATGAACTTCATCAGTGCGGAAGACATGTGGGACGGTGCTAAAAAAGCGGTTGAGCTTGCGGGAAAGTCGTAGATTTAATCTGTGATGAGCATTGTAAAGTCTAAAGAGTCCAAACTCAGCCCCCAGCAGAGGAGAGATCTCCTCAAACTCCTCACCTACGAAAAGGTAAAGGGAAAGCCCATATACTACAGGGACTATAAGAAGGTTCTAAAAGGCGAACTTCCCCCGGAGGCGGTAATGGGTAGTAGCGGATTTCAGGCTTATTTAATAATGCTATTGATTAAATTATTGCTAAGCAAAATTGACGAGGAAAAGTTTATAATCCTTTCAAACGAGCTCGGTTTCCTGTACAAAAGAGGCTCTTGGAGAAACTTAGATATAGCCATTTTTGAAAAAGAGAAGGTGAAACCCTATCTAATGCAAGATAAACTTATTCCTGTAGCTCCCAAGGTAGTTATAGAAGTGGATACAAAAGCGGACCTTTCAAGATACGGAAGTGTTGAGGAGTATGCCTACGAAAAAACGCAGGATTTATTAGATGCGGGCGTGGAAAAAGTTGTCTGGATTTTCACAAAAACTAAGAAGGTAATGATTGCGGAAAAAAGTAAGAAATGGATCGTTCAGGACTGGAGAGATGACTTTGAAGTATTTGAAGGAATAGGGTTAAATATTGAGAAGCTTCTCGGAAAGGAGGTCTGAAGTATGGCAATTCTTGTTGACAAGAACACCAAGGTAGTCGTTC
>JALSTO010000299.1 GCA_026983685.1 Aquificaceae bacterium
CCTGTTAGGCTTTCAGCTTTTTATACTTATCTACTTCACCACGGTAAACCTTATATACACTACGTTCATCCTCCTTTCAATGTACTATCTCTCAAAAAGGGCTTTGCTCGCTTACAGGGAGAATCTGGAGGCTATGATATCAAACGTTCTCTACAGACCCATATCCATAATAGTCCCTGCCTACAATGAAGAAGAGACGATTGTAGAGAACATAAAATCCCTTCTCAAGCTTCACTATCCAGAGTTTGAGCTTGTGGTGGTTAACGATGGTTCTACCGACGCTACTTTTGAAAAGCTGAAGGAAAGCTTTAGACTTGTAAGACTTGATAAGCCTGTAAGGCAAGTCCTGAAGCACAATCCTATAAGGGGGGTGTATGTTTCCTTGGACTTTCCAAACCTGATCGTTGTAGATAAAGAAAACGGAGGCAAAGCGGACGCCCTCAACTGCGGGATAAATGTAAGTAACTACCCCCTTTTCTGCTGTATAGATGCGGATTCTCTCCTTGAGGAGTCTGCGCTCCTGAGGGCTTCTCGCCTGTTCGTTGAAGATAAGGAGGTCGTAGCAACGGGTGGAACTGTTAGGGTCTTGAACGGCTGTAAGGTCAGGGGAGGACGTGTTGTTGAAATAAGGGCTCCAAAAAAATGGATAGAGGTATTTCAGGTTATTGAGTACACAAGAGGCTTCCTCATAGGCAGGACAGCGTGGAATTTTCTGAACAGCCTTCTTATAATCTCGGGGGCGTTTGGCATATTCAGAAAGGATGTTGTTCTTGAGATGGGCGGGTACAGGCACACCGTCGGTGAGGATATGGACCTTGTTGTCAGACTCCACAAGTACTGCGCTGACAAGGGTATAAGATACAAGATGGTATTTGTCCCCGATCCCATCTGCTGGACGCAAGCTCCCTCGGATGTAAGCTCACTACTCAAACAGAGAAATCGCTGGCACAGAGGACTAATAGACAGCCTGTGGTACAGCAAAGGGATGTTCTTCAATCCCAAGTACGGATGGACGGGAATGTTTGGCTTTCCCTACTTCGTGTTTGTGGAAGCTCTCGGTCCCTTTGTTGAATTTCTGGGATACCTGGGTGTCGTGCTCTTTTATATATTTGGACTTTTGAACAGAGAGTTCGCCATCCTCTTCTTCTTTGTCGCCTTCTTCTGGGGCGTTCTGATAAGTATAGGCTCGGTGCTTCTTGACAACCTGCTCTACAGGAGGTACGGCTCCATTAAAGATGTGATAAAGCTGTGTCTTTTCTCGTTGCTTGAGATATTCGGCTACAGACAGCTGATAGTTATGGAAAGGTTTGTTGCCACATTCCAGTTCTGGTACAGGGCTTGGGGTAAGCCGAAGAGGAAAAGGATGGAGGAAAAGGTTGATAAAGCTGTTGCTTAGTGTACAGACGCTGACAGCCCGCTTAGTGTTCGGCACCGTTGCTGTGGTTTCACTCCTTGTACTCTTCTTGGTAATGATAGACTTTCCGAAGGTAGAGCCTTACCTGTATCCCATTCATCTGTTGAAGAAAAAGCCCGAAAGAATATCTGAATATGTGTGGATCGGAGGCTACATGGAGGAAAAAGAGCTTATTGAGTTTTTAAAAAAGAACAATATAAAGGTCGTTATATCCCTGCTCAGTGATACGATGATACATGAGAAAAAGCTCCTGAGGAAAGAGAAAAGGTTCTTGGAAAGGAAAGGTATAAAGTTTTACTCCGTGCCGATGAACCCTTTCCTGAAGGAAGGGAGAAAGGTGCGCAGGCTCAGACAGCTTCTCAGGAAAAGGAGAAAGGTTTATATCCACAGCTACCTTGGAAGGATCAGGACCAGAATAGTAAAGGAGGTGTTAGGTGTTAAGTAAGCTTTTAAGAGTAGCGTTCATTGTAGTGTTTGCAGGTTACAGTTTTACGCTCCTATCCGCCTACTTCAGCTACATTGAACCTTATCTTTTTCCCCTCCGTATGATACAGGGAGAAGCCAGATACGTGACTGAAAATATAATAATAGGACCTTATCCTCATGAAAAGGACATAGAAAAACTCGTTAAAGTTGAGAAGGTTAAGATAATCATCTCTCTCCTGAACCCTTCCATACCCTTTGAGGGTTCTTTAGTTAAAAAAGAAAGGGAAATAGCTCAGAAATATGGGCTCAAATTCTACAACTTTCCTATGAGCTACATAGGCTTGGACACCAAGGAGAACAACATTCAGGTTATGAAAATAAAGGAGGTTATCCGTAAGCACCCTGGAGAGAAGGTGTATATACACTGTTACCTGGGAAGGCACAGGGTTGAGTTCGTTGCAAGAAAACTGATTGGGGATGTAAAGTGAAGAGCTTACCGCTCCTGTTAGTGATACTTTTTATCATCACATCCTGTTCTCCTAAGGCGGAGAAGCTCGTCGGTGTGAACTACGTTGATATTGTACAAGTAGGAGATAAGATAAGCCTGTCTTACTATAGAACGAATCCGCTGAAGCGGGAGTCAAGAGGTAAGCCTGTAAGGACAGAGGTAAACTGTAGAAAGGGACGCTCTCCCACCGCTCTCTGGGTATGGAACTTCAGGGATATATATAAAAATAAAGACAGGTTTCGTAATACTGTGCATAGGTATGGTGTGAAGAGGATATATTTACAGCACAGCGGTGAGCTAACTCCATCCGTGATAAGGGAAATTGAGAAGCTGGGACTGGAAGTCTTCCTGTTAGACGGCGGGAAGGATATAGTCCTCAACTTTCCCCTTGATAGGCTTGATTATCTTGGTGTTCGTGGTTTGCAGGTTGATATAGAGCCTTACCTTAACTGGGATTTCAACTTAAAAAGGGAAGATTACGTATCCAAGTATGTGGATTTTATAAGGCGGTTGAAGTCAGGGCTTGGGAAAAAGTACAGGCTTTCAGTGGTCATACCTTTCTGGTATGACTCTATACACTATAAAGGAAAGAGCTTAACTGAACATGTATTTATGTATGCGGATGAGGTTGTGGTTATGGCTTACAGGAGCTCCCTTGAAAGGGTGCTTTCAACCGCTTCAGAAGAAATTTACCTGTCTCACAAGTACAGGAAGCCCCTCTGGATAGGTGTAGAGCTTACCCCTCAAGAGAATGAACACCACCATATATATAGAGTTTCAAGAAAGAAGTTGGACTTTGTAGGAAGTTACAGGGTTAAGGGTGATACGTTGGTATTCCCCCACGACAGAGCGATCTTGCTGAAGAGTATCAAATGCGAGGGGGTAAAGGGCTTCGTCCTCCACAGCTACCGCTCAATTAAAACAGAGGAGCTCACTTCCGTAAAATAATAACGATGAACGATATATACAGGTCCATACTGCATGAACTCGGCAACAAGGTGTCTTTTCTGAAGAGCTATCTTGAAGCTTTTCCGGAGAAATTTAATAGGGATATAGTTGATGCGGTATCAAGCATAGATGTGCTCACCCACTACCTACTCGATCTGCACAGCCTTGAAGATAGGTCAAGGCTGGAAAAATTTGTGGAGCGGATAAATATTAAAGATTTAATTGAAGATGTCTATCAGGAATTAAAGGTCTTTTCCTTCATCAATAATGTAAAGGTGGAGATAAAAGGTTGTGAGGGCATAGAGCTCAAAATTAATAAGTTTCTGCTAAGGAGGGTCCTCTTTAACCTCATTCACAACGCGATAAAGTTTTCTCCTAAGGATAGCAAGGTTAGTATAACCTGTTCATCGGATAAGGGCGGCAGACTGGAGCTGAGGATGCTTAACGCTGTTGATAGAAAAAAGCTTATTGAGAGCAAGGGCACGGAGATCGGTCTTGAGATAACCAAGAACCTGATCAAGCTTCTGGGAGGGTATATAAAGGTAGAGCTCGGCAAAGATCCAGCGGAAGTCGTCCTCACTTTAATACCCCATACCTAAAACGGGCTTATTAATATAACTTATATGGCAGATAAAGAGCTTACCCCCATGTTGGCACAGTATCACTACTTCAAAAACGAATACCCCGACTGTCTTCTCTTCTTCAGACTCGGAGATTTCTACGAGCTCTTCTACGAGGATGCGGTGGTAGGTTCAAGGGAGCTAAATCTCGTCCTGACTTCAAGACCGGCAGGAAAGGGCAGGGAGAGGATACCCATGTGCGGTGTCCCTTACCACTCCGCGGGAAACTACATAAACAGACTCGTCAGGAAAGGCTACAAGATAGCGATATGCGAACAGGTTGAAGACCCTTCTAAGGCAAAGGGAATAGTCAAGAGGGATGTGATACGGGTGATAACCCCCGGCACCTACTTTGAGAAGGAAACGGGCGGGCTCGCATCCCTATACAGGACAGCCAACCACTACCACTTCGCTTATCTCAACCTCTCCGTTGGGGAGTTCTTCGGGGCTAAGGTGAGAGCCCAGGACCTCCTTGACTTTCTGTCCAAGTTCAGCATCAAAGAGCTCCTTATCAAAAAGGGGGATAAGATACCTGCGGAGCTTGAGAAGACCCTTGACCTCTTCATAACCGAGCTTGAGGAGGAGTTCTATCAGGATGGAGTTGAGCTTCTGAAGGACGCCTTCGGCGTGTGGAACCCGAGGTCAATAGGCTTTGAAGAGGAGGAATCCCTCCTTCCCCTCGGGGCGGTCTATCACTATGCGAGGGCTACCCAGAAGGACTTTACCCCCTTCGTAAAGAAACCAAAGCCGTTCCACGATGAGGGCTTTGTGAGGATTGACCTCAAAGCGCGGAAGGGGCTTGAGCTCCTTGAAAGCCTTGAAGGGAGGAAGGACTACTCCCTTTTCCGAGTCCTTGACAAAACACTTACAGGAATGGGAAGGAGGAGGCTGAGATTCCACATCCTCAACCCCTTCAGGGAGGTGAGCAGGATAGAGAAGGTTCAGAAAGCTGTTGAGGAGCTTGTCAGAAAGAACGATGAGAGGGGGAAGATAAGGGAAGTTCTCTCGGACATGGCTGACTTAGAGAGACTGGTTAGCAGGATAAGCTCCAACATGGCTACGCCGAGGGACATCCTCCATCTGAGGAACACCCTTTACAAGGTTGAGGAGCTCAGGAAGATAGTGAAGGAGCTTGAGAGCGAGCTCTTCGGTGAGGTGGCGAGCCAGCTGGAGAACCTCGGGGAGCTGGCTCAGGAGATAGAGAGGATCCTCGTTGATGAACCTCCCGTACACCTGAAGGAGGGAGGTCTCATAAAGGAAGGGGTTGACAGCTTCCTTGACGAGCTGAGGTTTGTGAGGGACAACACCTGTAGGCTCCTGAAGGACTACGAAAAGAAGCTAAAGGAGGAGACGGGTATATCAAGCCTAAAGGTAGGCTACAACAAGGTTATGGGCTACTACATTGAGGTGACCAAACCGAACCTCAAGTACGTTCCCGAGAGCTTCCGCAGGAGGCAGACCCTTACGAACGCGGAGCGTTTCATAACAGACGAGCTCTCAAGGCTTGAAGAGAAGATACTCTCAGCCCAGAGCAGGATAAACGAGCTGGAGTACGAGATATTCGTCAGGCTCAGGGAGAGGATAGTGAAGGAGCTGGAGAGAATAGGAAGGAACGCCCAGCTCGTAGGCGAGATAGATTACGTCCAGTCCTTGGCTGAGGTAGCCTATCGTAAGGGGTGGGTAAAGCCTCAGGTTCATGAGGGCTACAGGATAGAGATTGAGGGCGGAAGGCACCCTATAATAGAGAGCTTCTGCAAAGAGTTCGTCCCCAACGACACGAACCTAACTGAGGAGGACTTCATCCACGTTATAACGGGTCCCAACATGGCTGGAAAATCAAGCTACATAAGACAGGTAGCGCTCATCGTCTTGCTTGCTCACATGGGTGGCTTCGTACCCGCAAAAAGGGCTCTCGTTGGAACGGTTGATGCCATATACACGAGGATAGGCTCGGGAGATGTCCTCGCCCTCGGTGTCTCAACCTTCATGAACGAGATGCTTGATGTTGCCAACATGATATCCAATGCAACCCCAAAGAGCCTTATAGTTCTTGACGAGATAGGGAGGGGAACATCAACCTACGATGGCATATCCATATCAAAGGCTCTCGTTGAATACATCTCCGAGAATCTTGGAACCAGAACCCTTTTAGCCACCCACTTCCTTGAGCTCACGGAGCTTGAAGGAAAGGTAAAGGGAGTTAAGAACTATCACATGGCGGTCAGCAGGGACGGTGAAGGCATAACCTTCCTCTACACCCTTGTGCCTGGCAAAGCAGAGGGTAGCTTCGGTATAGAGGTAGCCCGTATGGCCGGTCTTCCGGAGAAGCTTATAGATAGGGCAAAGGAGATACTTACAAACCTTGAGGACGGAACCCTCCCGGTTCTTGAGGAGACCTTTAAAAGATCTGTTGAGGTTATCAAGCAGGAGGAAGAGGAGGACCTTATATCCAAGCTTCTCTCTATTGATGTAGCCAACACCACGCCCCTCCAGGCTCTCGTTCTTCTTAACCAGCTCAAGGAGGAGGCGAGCAGGATAAACAGGGGGAATTGATTTTTTAGGAAAATTATTATAAAGGAGGTGGTGGTGAGATGAGGTTTATTCTTCTGGGCTTCCTGCTCCTCGGGCTTTCCTTCGCTGTTACAGAAAAGGAGTTCAAAGAGGACAGAGCCTACCTGAGCAGGGTGGAGAAGAGGCTTGAGGAGCTGGACAGGAGAGCTCAGAAGGAGGGTCCAAAAACAGAGATTATTGATGAGCTCAACTCTTACGGCTATCCCCTCTACAGTATGAAGGACAAGTACATGCTTGAGGAAGGAAGCAGGTTCCAACGCTTCTACCGCAGGGTGAGCGCTGTTTACGAGAAGCTCCTTTACGTCAAGAGAGGTCTCTTTCCCAAGATCCTCTTTGAGGAGGCTAAGGAGCTGAAGATACCGGTCTGCAGGGTGAAGGCTGAGGGAGAGGGTAGGAAAAGGCTTACAATAGGCATCAAAGACCCTAAGAGCGAGAAGGACGTGCTTAAGCTCATGACCCAGACTCAGCTCCGGTACGCCCAGCTTTTGGGTATAGAGGAGATAAACTTCAAAAAGTGCAGGTGATAGAATACTTGAGGAGGTAAAAATGGAACTTTACTGCGATGGAGAGAGGGTGTTCATTTCAAAGGACTACAGGGTTGAGGGTGTTTCCAAGAAGGAGTTTATTGAGAGCTCAATAACTGAGGTTGTTTGGCAGTCCGCAAAGCTCTCCGAGACCCCGAAGAGGCTTGCCAACACGAGGTACCACCTGATAGGTGCTGGCGGTTCCCGTCTCATCAGGATGGACAGGAGAAACGGTGAGACCGTTGAGGTTGACGTGGGGAACGAGGTTAAAGATATAGACACTGACCTCAGGGAGGTCTTTCTAAACACCTCTGAAGGGATCTACAGAATACCTGCGGAGAGGTTCGTTGAGTCCGAGATGGTCAGGCTTCCTGTGTCGGATGTAATTGAGAAGCCCATAAGGTCCGTTGCCATCTTGGGCGGAGACCTCTACGTCCTCAGCAGG
>JALSTO010000300.1 GCA_026983685.1 Aquificaceae bacterium
CGTTCCCATAAAACTCAGGCTTTCTGAGGAACACAGGGTTCCCGAGATCCTCAGGAACTTCAAGCTCGTCAACAGGAAGGGTGAGCTCGTCCCCCTGTCGGAGCTGGTGGAAGTTAAGGAGACCACGATTCCCGAGACCATATACCACAAGAACCTGAGGAGGGTTATATACGTTATCGGAGACGTGGCAGGAAGGGAGGAGGCTCCCTTCTACGGGATACTATCGGTCAGGGACAAGGTCCTCGGTCTTGAAAATCCCTACGGGAATGTAGGTGAGCTGTGGATGACCCTCCCTCTTATAGAGGACAGGGTCTACGTGAAGTGGGACGGGGAGATGCACATAACCCTTGAGGTCTTCAGGGACCTCGGCATGGCTTTTGCGGTAGCCCTCTTCGTCATGTACGTGCTCATACTCGGCTGGTTCAAGAGCTTCAAGGCTCCGGGTATAATCATGGCTCCCATACCCCTGACCCTCGTGGGCATAATTCCCGGTCACTGGATAATGGACCAGCTGATGGGTGGTGTCTTCTTCACAGCGACATCAATGATAGGCTTTATAGCCCTTGCGGGGATAATAGTCAGGAACTCAATACTCCTTGTTGATTTTGCGGAGGAGAGGATAAGGGAAGGACTCTCGCCCCACATGGCTGTGGTTGAGGCTGGGGTTATAAGGACGAGACCTATACTCCTTACCGCGGTTGCGGTGATAATAGGAGCCTTCGTGATACTCTTTGACCCGATATTCAACGGTCTCGCCATATCCCTCATATTCGGAACTCTGGGTTCAACAACGCTGACCCTCGTCCTGATTCCCCTCATGTACTATGCTTCCAAGGTTAAGGGCATGCCTCCCGAAGCCTGTCCTACCCCGGAGGAGATAAAGAGAGACCTCATGGCTGACTGAGGCTGAGTATCCGCCGGGCGAGTTCCTCCGGCTCGCCTGGAGGTAGTTTCAAATGGGCGTGGGAGTAAATCTTGTTTCTCTCAGAGAGGAGCCTGCGAAGCTCCTCCTCACCTTTCTTGAGGAGTGGTCTGCTACCGTCCTTCCCGCACCTCTTTATAAACTCCTCGTAAGATATCGGAAGCCATACCACGAGCCCCTTATCTTTCATAAGCTCCATCGCCTCCGGGTTTGCTCCCAAGCCTCCGCCTGTTGATACAACTACCTTCCTCCTTTTTGAGAGCTCCTTAAGGACTTCAAGCTCAAGCCTGCGAAAGTAGTCCTCCCCTTTTTTCTCAAATATCTCCGGGATTGAAAAACCTTCTCTTTTTTCTATCTCCTCATCTGTATCAACGAAGTCCCAGCGAAGCTTCTGAGCCACTATCCTGCCGACGGTCGTCTTACCGCTACACATGAAGCCGACGAGAAATATCCTCTCCCTCAATACCCTCTTTGCTCCGTGGGTCCGCTGTGGCAGGCTGTGCAGTTCATTTCACCCTTTAACTTCTTAACGAGACCGAACTCCATGGCTATCCTCTGGTGTCTTGAGTGGATCTCGGGGTTGGGTATGAACTTTCTGAGGCGCGGTATACCAAGCCCCTGATGGCATTGATAGCAGGTAATCAT
>JALSTO010000301.1 GCA_026983685.1 Aquificaceae bacterium
TCTTCAGAACAGAGGGCACAGACGGTCGGTCCCGCACCGCTCAGAAAAACTCCGTAAGCTCCCGCCTCGTAGCCAGCCTTCATAACCTTATCAAATCCGGGAATGAGCTCAGCCCTGTAAGGCTGATGGAGCTTGTCCTCCGTAGCCACTCTTAAAAGTTCGTAATTCCTCGTTATGAGTGCGGAGATGAAGAGACTTGCCCTCTGAATGTTGAAAACCGCATCCTTGAGTGTGATCTCTTTCCTTATAACCCGTCTTGCCTCTTCGGTGGAGAGCTCAAAGTCTGGAACCGCAAAGACAAGGGAAAGCTCTTTCGGAAAGGTGAGCTTGCTGTAAACAGGTTCTCCATCCTGAGCACAGACCACGAAGCCTCCTACGAAAGCAGGTAGCAGGTTGTCCGGATGGGATTCAAACTCAAAGGCTATCTTGAGCTTCTCTTCAAGGGCTATGTCCCTTTGGTGAAGCCTCTCAAAGATGAGGACTCCTCCAACTATCGCCGTTGCGGAGGAGCCGAGCCCTCTCGCGGTAGGCACATTGTTTTTCTGAAGGAGCCTGAAGGTTAAGGACTTTTCCCCAAACAGTTCACAGGCTCTCTTGTAAACCCTTATCACGAGGTTTTCCTCGTCTTTTGGGAGGTTCTTCCCTTCTCCTTCTATCTCCACGCGGAAGGCGTTGCTCTCATGAACTTCAAATATGTTGTATAAATTCAGGGCAAGACCGAAGGTGTCAAAGCCTGCACCGAAGTTGGTTGTGGTTGCGGGAACCTTGAGCCTCATGAGGAATATGATAACTTACCCATATATCTCATCGTGTTTTCCCACATCAATGAGAACTATGCCCTTCTCTGTTTTTGCGAAAACTATCAGGATTCTGTAGGACATGGTTATGGATATGGAATACTTATCCTTAAACTTGCCCTTTAGCTTGTGGAGTCTAAGGGAGGGGTGGAAGGGATTGAGCTCAAGGAGTCTAAGAACCTTTATGTACTTCTCAATTAGGTCTGGGTTTTCCTTAAGGAACTTTTCCTCCCTCTTCAGGTAGGTTTCTGTAAATATGAGCTTGTACATTCACAGGCCAAGTCTCTTGAAGTGCTCCTCTGCAGATTCAACTATATATCTGCCTTCCTTATAGTCTTCTTCAGCCTGCCTTATAAAAC
This sequence comes from Aquificaceae bacterium, assembly GCA_026983685.1. Classification (GTDB taxonomy): domain Bacteria; phylum Aquificota; class Aquificia; order Aquificales; family Aquificaceae; genus Hydrogenivirga. Next base: position 1,157 of record JALSTO010000301.1, read on the forward strand.
TCTCCAGCTCTGCTTCTTTAAGTCTTTCGTACTCCTCCACTGGTAAAACTACAAACTTCTTTTTACCCCTAATAGTGATGTAAATCTCTTCTCCTTTTTTCAGGTACTTTTCTAAGATTGAGACTCCTCTCCTCTTCACCTCGTTCGCACTTATTATCACCTTGCTTCCTCCTTAAGGGCTCCTTTAATAATACTCTTTAAAGTGCTCTTGTCAATACTCCTTGCTGGGATGAAGCTAATCATAATTCTCTTGAAAAGAAGGTGATATCTTGTAAATTACAAAACTGAAGGAGGTCGTTGAATGGGTATGCCGACGAGGGAAGAAATTGAGAAGGTTCTTGATGAGATAAGACCCGCTCTCAGGTTTGATGGAGGTGATGTTGAGCTGGTTGATGTTCAGGAGGATGGAACCGTTCTGGTCAGGCTCGTGGGAGCTTGCTCTGGATGTGGTATGTCCGTCCTTACGCTAAAAGCTGGTATTGAGAGGGCTCTCAAGCAGAAATTCCCTGAGATCAAAGAGGTCAAGGACGTAAACATGGACGTTCCTATGTCCTTCGGGCTCTGAGCCTTTTCTCGTAAACTAAACGAACGCCGAGCTCTCTAAGGAAGTTCACAAACTCTCTGTACCTCCATATTCTGTTATCACAGAGAACTATCGTGCCGGAGTCTGCCCTCTGTCTCATCAGCCTCCCTACACCCTGACGGAACTTGATGAAAGCCTTCCTTCTCTGGTACTCAAAGGGATTTTCTCCTATGTCTCTGAGGTACCTTATCCTGTGATAGGTGAGGGGGTCTTCGGGACTCTCAAAGGGGAGCTTTGACATGAGTATTCCCTTCTCACCCTTAACATCAATGCCTGTCCAAAGGCTGTCCAGACCTATCAGAACCCGCACTCTCCCCTCCCTGAGGGCGTTTATCTGGGAGCTCAAGCTATCCTCGCCCTGAATGGCTACATCAGAGCTTTTCTCAAAGAGATGAAGGTGGGCTCTGTTTGTAAGAAGGACAAGGAGTCTATCGTAAAGGGACCTGAGCTCCTCATAGGCTTCTTTAAGGCACTCTTCCCACCCTTCCTTCTTAGGATTGCTTTCCTTTATAAGGAAGGTAACCCCGCTGTAGTTAAAGTTCTTGCTCAGGCGATAGAACTCACCCTCTATCCCTGTGGTAAAGGCTATATCTTCTGGGTCAATCGTTGCGGAGGTCAGGATTACCCCCTTGTAAGCTTGTGTCTCAACTATACCTCTGGGAAAGACTGGGAATATCTCAATCCTGTAATTGTAGGTCTGGAGCTTTCTGCTCCACTTTCTCCCTACCCTGTAGCCATACTCACCGCTTCCCTGCTCCGTAATTCTGAGGAAGAGACTGAACTTCTGGAACTTCCTCTCAAGGTACTCAACCTTCTTCACCCTTTCTATAAGCTTCCTCTCTTCCTCTTCGGGCTCCTCGTAGCCTCCCTTGAACCTCTCAAGGTAATCGGGAGACAGGAGAAGGCTCTTTTCAAGGTAGAACTTTAGCTTGAAGCTTATCAGGAGCCTGCTTTCAAGGAACTCCCCTACCTCTTCTTTAAGTCTGTCCCTGAGACTCCTGTAGTAATTCCGCAGGGGCTCGTATATTGAGCTTTTGAGTTCCTCAACGTACCGCTCAAGGCTGTCAAGAACAGCCTCCTCTCTGTCCTCTCTCAGGAGCTTTGAGAAGTTTTTATGGAAGAAGTCTTCAGGAGTCAGCTCTATCTCTTTTCCCAAGAGCTTTCCGAGGGTTCCCATGAGGTCCCTTATCCAGTAAAGGCTCAGGGAGCTTGTGCTCGCAAGGGTCAGGTATCGGTCAAGCTCATGAGCTTCATCAATAATGAGAACCCTGTCCTCCGTGGAGCTGAACTCCTTAAGAGCCAACAGGGCGTGGTTCACTACAAGAAGGTTAGCATCCTTCTCCCTGCTCTTTATCTTCTCCCAGTAGTAGCACTCCCCTCTGTAGGGACAGATCTCCCTGTAGGCGGAAGTGCAGTAATCCTCATCAACGTTTATCTTCAGGGCTACCTCAGGGCTGACTGAGGTGAGGGTTAGGTCTCCGTCCCATTCCTCCTCCATCAGCTCGGGCAGGTCTGCCTTCTCTTCCTCCGAGAGGCTCTCCTTCCAGAACCTGTCCAGGCATAGGTAGTTGCCTTTCCCTTTAAGGATAAGGTATCTAACGTCTTCTCCCGTAAGGAGCCTGTAATGTCCTGATAGGAGCTCTATATCTCTCCTGAGCTGGTCCTGAAGTATCTTCGTTCCCGTAGAGATTATAGCCTTCTGTCCGGAGGTTATCAAAGGTATTAGGTAGGCAAAGGTCTTCCCCGTCCCTGTCGGAGCCTCTATCAGCTTTACCCCTCCCTGCTGAACCACATCCTGAACGAGAGCCATCATCTCTCTCTGGGAGACTCTCTCCTCAAAGCCTTTTCTCAGGAGATACTTGTAAAAGGAAGAGCTGTCCATTAAAGAACCTTTATATAACCGAACCCGTTTGTCTGGAGCCTTCCGACGCTCGCTACCCCTGAGGGGACTATCTTCACGAAGTCAAAGAAGTTCTCGTACTTGAGCTTCAAGCTCCTTATAGTTATATCGCATATGTAGTACTCAACCTCAAACTGAGCCAAGTAGGCAAGTCTCTCCTCCGCACGCTTCAGGTCTATCTTCTCCTTCTCCCATCTCGTTCCTTTGTGGGTCTTCATAAAGAACTTAACCCCAACTCCGTTGGCGACGAGGACGAGCTTTATCCTGAAGGGGTCAAAGTCGTAGGCGGAGAGGTGGTTTCTCATGTTGGAAAGCATACCGTGAAAGCGCTTCTCCTGAGGAAAGTCGCAGTGATAGACCACCGCATCGTCGGTTTCTTTCTGAGGCAGGTCGTCAAGGGAAAGCCTCGGTAGAGCTTGCTTTTTTTCTTGAGCAAAGACACTCCCTCCGACTATGGGAACCGCTACAGAAAGGGCTCCGAGCTTGAAAAATTCCCTTCTGTCCATAACACACCCCCTTTGTTTATTAAATTAAATCCCCATGAAGGGCTTTATGTTAATCCTTCTCATACTTCTCCCCTTAATATCCTATACCAAAGAGTTTAGGTTTCAATTGTTTGGTGGTATCGTCTACAACCTGCCTACGCCGTTGATAATAAAACAGTCTGGTGAGAAAACTATAGAAACAACCGCAAGATATGAGACAAGACCCTTTGAGACCGTACCTGCTCCCTACTACGTTGTGAGATTGGGTCTTTGGGACAGAGGGAAGGCTTGGGAGCTTGAGCTCCTTCACACTAAGCTATATCTTAAGAACAAGCCTCCTCAGGTACAGGAGTTTAAGATAACTTACGGCTACAACTATCTTCTTCTGAACAGAGCTTGGGAACTTGGAGGCTTTGCCTACAGGCTCGGTGGTGGCTTGATAATAACCCACCCTTCAAGTGTAATTAGGGGAAAGAAGAACAGGTACGTCAGATACGACCTTTCGGGGGTGGGTGTCCAGTTTGGAGTGGAGAAGTTTATCAAAGTTAAGCACTTTATGTTGAGCCTTGAGGGAAAACTCACGGGAGCCTATGCGGAGGTCCCCGTAGCGGACGGCTACGCCGTGGTTCCCAACTTAGCCCTTCATCTCACCTTCGGCTTCGGCTTCTACAAATAAAAAAAGAAAGGAGGGGAGGGCGAGCCACGGAGGGGTCAGCAGCTCTCGCAGGAGGCGAACTTCTGCTTGGCTTCCATGGCTTTCTTTGCGGTTTCAGGATCGTAGGCTTTGCCCTGCCAGAGCATGTTGTAGGCTATCTCTTCATTTCCGTTCTCGCAGAGCTCAAGGACCCTTTCAAAGAGCCTCTGGAATTGAGGGCTCTGGTGGGATCTTTCGTGCTGTTCAAAGGATGTCCAGAAGGTCACTATGAGTGCCTCCCTGCCTTTTAGGGGAGAGACTTCCTTGTCCTCAACCGTTGAACCTTCCTTTGATATCATCCCCGCGTTCATGAGCACGAATCCACCGATGAACCCATCAATTGAGTGGAAAGTCTTGACATGCTCGCAGAGCTCTGCTACCCTCTCCTCAAGGTCCTCAACGGTGTACTCTGGTTTAAGAATCACTCTATTTATGGTCACAACCCCATCGGGGGGAAATTCCTTAATCAGCATGGCTAACACCTCCTTTAGTTCTATTTATTAGAATATTCTTATATGCTAATTAGATTATGATGTGTATCAATCCTTTACTGAGGAGACGTCCCCTCTGCGCTTGGGAATATAATTAATAGACATTATGAGAAGGTATGAAGGGAAGCTCAACGCAGAGGGTTTGAGGTTCGGGATAGTTGCCGGAAGGTTCAACCACCTCCTCGTGGACAGGCTTGTGGAGGGTGCGGTGGACTGTATCCTTAGGCACGGTGGAAGGGAAGAGGACATTGAGATCGCAAGGGTCCCGGGCTCCTGGGAGATACCCGTGGTGGTCAGGAAGTTCTTGCATAGGGATAACATTGATGCGGTCATAGCCCTCGGTGTTCTGATAAGGGGTAGCACGCCCCACTTTGATTACATAGCCTCCGAAGTTTCAAAGGGAATAGCCAACCTCTCTATAGAGACGGGTAAACCCGTTTCCTTCGGTATAGTTACCGCGGATTCTCTTGAACAGGCGATAGAGAGGTCGGGAACCAAGATGGGAAACAAGGGATGGGAGGCAGCCCTTTCCGCCATAGAGATGGCAAACCTTCTCAGAGATATGGACTGACAATGCGCTTCAGGAAGAAGGCAAGGGAGAACAGCCTGATAGTCCTCTACAGATGGGATATAAGGGGAGATTCCCTTGATAAGGTCCTTGAGGAGTACATTGAGGAGAAGGGTATAAAGAACAGAGATATACTCGGATATACCCGTCAGCTCGTAGAGACAGTGGAGAGCAGACTGCCCGAGATTGACTCAATCATATCAGGATACTCGGAAGGATGGAGCTTTGATAGGCTCGGATACATAGAGAGGAACATCCTCAGGCTCGGGGTTGCAGAGCTCCTCTTCATGAACCCGCCGGACCCGGGAAGGGCTTTCAACGATTACATAGACCTAACAAAGAGGTATGCGGACAGAAAGGCTGCCAAGTTCGTGAACGGAATACTCTCAAAGATATACAAGGATTACAGAGCTACCTCCTCATTGAGAAGATCAGGTTGAGTAAAAGCGTTATAAGTAGGCTGAGCAGTAGGGAAGTTACTATGGGAAAGTAAAAAACGAAGTTATCCCTCTTTATGACTATATCGCCCGGGAGCCTGCCTATCCCGAGGGGGAGTTTCTCAAAGAAAAGGAGCAAAAGCCCGACCAGAACGAGAAGACCGCCGAAGAGTATGAGAAGCTTCCCTAACTCGGACATACTTATAGTTTACAACGCTCTTTGACCAATCGGTTGAAGGCTTCTCCCCTCTCCACGTAACTGCTGAACATGTCAAAGGAGGAGCACCCCGGAGAGAAGAGGATGAAGTCCCCTGGCTGGGCTATTGATAGGGCTTGATCAAGAGCCTCCTCAAGGGAACGTGATGTCTTTAATTCTGAAACACCGCCGAAGGCGGTCCTTAAGATATCCTTCGTTTCCCCTATAAGGATCGCTGTCTTTACCTTCCTGATGGCAGTCTCTCTTACCGGCTCAAAGTCCGCACCCTTGTTCTTCCCACCCGCTATCAGTATGACGGACCTGTCAGGAAAGCTCTCTAAGGCAGCTCTGAGGGCGTTTGGAGTGGTTGACTTGGAATCGTTGTATATCTCCACCCCTCTCCACCTTCCAACGAACTCCATCCTGAAGGGAAGCCCCCTGAAGTTTCTGAGAACCTCTCTTATCTTCTCAGGTGGAACACCCTTCTGGTAGGCTATCACTGAGGCAACGATTGCGTTTGTCAGGTTGTGCTTACCCCTCAGCCTCAGATCCCCGAGCTCAAAGAGCCTCTCCCCGCGGAAGACAACGCTCTCTCCCTTAAGGCTAACCTCCCCAAGGGATACCCTCTGTGCCCGCGTTGGTGTTCTAAGGACCTCTTCCTGTTCAGAACCCTCTATGAAGAGGTCGGACTCTTCCTGCTTCAGAAAGATGTTGTGCTTGCTCCCGAGGTAGTCCTCCATGTCCTCATGCCAGTCCAAGTGGTCGGGATGGAAGTTGAGGAATGCACCTGATGAAGGTCTGAAGCTCCTGAGAGTCTTTCCCTGAAAGGAGGACACTTCTAAGACAGCTGTCCCGGTGTCTTTTTTCAGAACGACCTCCGAGAAGGGAACTCCCACGTTGCCAGCCTCAAT
>JALSTO010000302.1 GCA_026983685.1 Aquificaceae bacterium
TCCCTCCTTGACCAGGCAAGCATCTTTGGTGATGGAAGGATAACCTCCGAGGTCGTTGAGAAATTCATAGGAGTGCTCAGCCCGGGCAAGGTGAGGGATTTCTTGAGGCTCCTTGTTCAGTCCAAGGTTGATGAGGCTATAAGGTTTTTGAATGAGCTCTACAAGAAAGGCTACAACCTCTCAAGATTCTGGGAGAGCCTTGAGGAGGAGCTCAGAAACGCTATACTTGTAAAGAGCCTGAAAGACCCTGCTGGGATAATTGAAAATCCTCAAGACTACGAAGAGTTCAAAGAGGTTCCCCTTGAAGCCCTCCTCTACCTTGAGAACGTTGTAAGCAGGGGAAGGGTTGAGGCGAGGGTAAGACCGGCGCTAAAGGCTTACGAGCTCGCTATTATAAAGACAACTATAGTTAAGGAGATTTTGCCTCTGTCTGAAGCTCTGAAGGGAGCACCGAAGAACATACCTGAGGTAGCTGAGGAAAATGTGGAGGGCAGGATAAGAAAGCTCGTCTCACCCTTAGCCTACAAAGCCCTCCAGAGCTCCGAGAGGAAGGAGTTGGACGGAAAGCTTGTATTTCGCATGGATGAGGATACCTACAGAACCTTCAAAGAGGAGTTTGATAGGCTCAAAGAGTCTATGCCCATGGTAGAGTTTGAGCTTTATAAAAAAAAAGAGCCAAGGGAGAATACGACGAGTCTGTTCTGAAGGTCATGGAGCTCTTCAACGCCAAGGTGGTAAGCTATGAGCGAAAGAGGAAAGGAAATAAAGGCACGGATACTTACGGTAAGGGTGCCGGTAGATGAAGTTGGCTTTCTCAATTCACTCATAGACGGTTTGGACAGGGTAGCCCTAACCAGAACGAGAAAGAAGGGAGAGGGGATAGTTGACATAATAGCATCACCCGACAGGTTTGATGAGCTTCTTGAGATAGTGGAAGGCATGAAGAAGCATATCGGAGACCTTGAAATCTTAGGAGAATCAGACTTTGAAGAGCTGGATTTTTAGGAGGTACCGACTATGGTAGAGGGTAAGTTGAGCGAGGTGAAGGAGCTTCTCAAAGATAAAGCGGGCATCCTTCTTTCCAACCTTCTCTCTCAGGGTGGTGAGTACGGAGAGATCTTTTACGAGAGGTCAAGAACCACGAGGCTTGAGCTTGAAGACAGAAAGCTGGGAAAGGTATCCCACGGCTACGATGAAGGTGTAGGCATAAGGCTGATAAAAGGGGGAAAGACATTCTACGGCTACACTACCGAGCCCACCTACAAGAACCTCTACGAGCTTGTGAAAACCCTTGCCCGCGGTGAGGGATACGGACCGGTTGCTGTAGGGCTCAAATACACCGAAGGCTGGACCCCCACCATCATAGACCCGGACTCAACCGACATGCACTTCAGAGCTGAGATACTCAGGAGGGCTGAAGAGAAGGCACGGAGCTACGGGGATAGAGTAAAGCAGGTTCTCTCAGTTCTCATGGATAAAACGAGGGAAGTACTCATTATAAACAGCCTCGGCGAGATGGCCGAGGATACCCAAAAGAGGATTGTCTTCTTTGTTGAG
>JALSTO010000303.1 GCA_026983685.1 Aquificaceae bacterium
CGGTCAGGGAATAGTAGCTGGCATAAACGCTGCGCTCAGAGCCCTCGGAAAGGAGCCCATATACCTGAGAAGGGATGAGAGCTACATAGGGGTGATGATAGACGACCTCACAACGAAGGGGGTTATGGAGCCTTACAGACTCTTTACATCCCGCTCGGAGTTCAGGCTCTATCTGAGGCAGGACAACGCTATTCTCAGGCTCGCAAAGCTCGGGCATGGTCTCGGACTCCTGAGCGACGAGCAATACAAACTCGTCAAAGAGCTTGAAGAGGAGATAGAGCGCTGGAAGGAGTTTTACAGAAGGGAGAGGGTTACCGTTGCGGTGGGCGGGGACACCAGAAGCTACACCATCGCCACCCTCTTTACCGCGAACCATACCATAGAGGACATAAGGGAAAAGTTCAACTACGAGGTGCCCGAACACCCCTACGTTAGAGAGGAGCTTGAGATCCAGCTCAAATACGAGCCCTACATAGAGAGGGAGAGGAAGCTGAACGAGAAGCTCAAAAGGCTTGAAGACATAAGACTTCCTGAGGACATAAACTATGACGAGATACCGGGGCTTACCAACGAGGCGAGGGAGAAGCTGAAGAAGATGAAGCCTCTCACCGTAGGACAGGCTGCGAGAATAGACGGGATAACGCCTGCGACGATAACCGCCCTTCTGATACACCTCGGGAGGCTGGAGTGATATACTTCATCTCCGATACCCACTTCTACCATCAGAACATAATCAGGCTTAACCCGGAGGTAAGGAAGTACCGCTTTGAAGAGAGGATAATGGAAAGTCTTGAGGAGCTTCTGAAGGAAGGGGATATTATTTACCACATCGGTGACTTTACCTGGGAGCTCAATGACAGCAGGGGGATACTGGAGAGGTGGAAGAGGCTGAAGGCTCACAAGGTACTCGTTCTGGGGAATCACGACCTTCTTTACGGAAAGGAGCTCCTTGGAGAGTTCTTTGATGAGGTTCATGAGTTCTCAACAATCCTTGAGGTTGAAGGTGTAAGGCTCCTGCTTTCCCACTACCCAGCCCTTGATCTGAGGACGGAAAGGTTTCCCGACAGGCAGGAGAGGGTTGTTAGGGAGTTTATCTCAAGAGGATGCGATGGGCTCGTGCACGGGCACGTCCACTACAATAGCGGTGGTCCGATGTGCGGTTGCTCCCTTAAGGGGATAAGGTGTGTGAACGTGAACGTGGAGCTACATGACTTCAAACCCGTAAGCCTCTCTCAGATACTAAGAGAGATGAGAAGACATCAAGGAAATCCCTCTCCTCTATATCCAGCTCCTTGAGGGAAACTATCCTCTTCCTCAGGAATTCTTCCGGGATACCGAGCAGGCGGGAGGCTGTCCCGTAGTCAAAGCTCGTGTAAACACTGCCGTGGAGCAGGAACGACCTCTTGGCTGTGCGCATAGCCATGGACACGACCTTCCTGCCGTTGATGCTCAGCTCTCCGAGGGTAGGGACCCAGAAGCAGAAGAACCTGTCAAGGTACCTTCCCCTGAATCTCTCCATCTTCACCTCAACCCCGAGCCTGCGGAAGGTCTCCCTGAGTATGGACGATACGGAGGCGTATATCAAAGATGGCTTTGTTCCCCACCTCTCCCTTATATCAGCTATGGCAAAGGAGATGTCCCATCCGTGGAGAAGCGCACCGCCACCGGTGGGTCTTCTCACCACAGGTATGCCCGATACCCTCTTTTCCTTCTGAAAGTGCCCCAGACTGAGGCAGACCCTGTCCCATCTGTAGAAGCGGAATATACCTTCCTGCAATTTGCCCTTCTCAAGGGTGAGGAGGGCTTCCTCGTCCCTCCTCATGTTCTCCTCGGGAGATAGCTCTTCTATATGGAGGGTCTCCATTCACCTCAGGCGGTTTCCTGCTTGTGCTTCTCTATCCTCCAGAGGTTCCTCTTTTCGGTGGGTGAGACAAGGCTTATGGCCGTTCCTTCCCTGCCGAGCCTTCCCGTCCTTCCTATCCTGTGGGTATAGACCCTTGGGTCCTCGGGCAGGTGGAAGTTTATTATCAGGCTCACGCCCTCTATATCCAGCCCTCTGGAGGCAACGTCCGTTGCTATCAGAACCTTCGTCCTGCCGTTCCTGAAAGCTCTCATAACGCTCTCACGCCTTTTCTGGGTCATGTCCCCGTGTAGAGCCTCAACATTAAAGCCCTTTCTCTTGAGCTGATACGCCATATCCTTGGCGTTCCTCTTCATCTTAACGAAGACGATTATCTTCTCCCCTTCGTTTTCCCTCAGTATTCTCTCAAGCTCCTCGTACTTGTGAAGTTCAGACCTCGTCCTTACAACTATCTCGTTGATTCTGGGCTTTAGTTCCTCGGACTCAACGCTCACGTGCTTGAAGTCAGGCTTCATGAACCTCTTGGCTATCTCCTTTATCTCCCTCGGAACGGTTGCGGAGACGAAGAAGGTCTGTCTCTCTTTGGGCAGTTTTTCCACTATCCACTCAATATCTTCCCTGAAGCCCATATCAAGCATTATGTCCACCTCGTCAAGGACGAGGTACCTGAAGGTATCAAGCCTGAGCGCTCCCCTCTCAATCAGGTCCTTTATCCTTCCAGGAGTTCCGACTACAACGTCGGGTATCCTCTTGGAGAGGAGTGAGAGGTCCCTTCCCACCGATGTGCCTCCGTAAAAGGAGAATACGCTTACCCTTGAGAACTTTGCAAGGTCCCTGAGGTGGTCCCTTATCTGTATAGCAAGTTCCCTTGTGGGAGCAAGGATGAGAGCCCTTTCGCCCCTCCCGATCCTTTCAATGATAGGTATCCCGAAAGCTCCCGTCTTCCCCGTTCCAGTTTTTGCCTGAATTAACATATCTCTGCCTTCAAGGGCGAGGGGTATTGCGGATTCCTGAATCGGTGTTGGTTTTGTGAACCCGATCTCTCTGAGCGCACTCTGGAGCCTTTCACTGAGCTGGTTGAATGTGAATTGCATGTGTTCCTCCTTGAGTTTTTATAATGCCTTAAAATTTAGCGTGCGCTTTGGATTTTGCAAGCACAATAACGAGTATTTCCTCAGAAGATTGAGACACAAAGAAAGGAGCGCTTTGTCCAAAATAAAGCAAGAAGATATAATTACCAACTGGTCAAAGGAAGGGAACTCTTCAGCTCATTGTCCAGAACTCCATATTTGCAAATACTACCGTGATGTGTTTTCTTCTATCTTTTTCAAGATACTTCTAATGTCAAGCGCTAAGTAGATGAAAAAGAAAATTATTACCACATATATGAAACCTATTATCTCAAACAGGATAAATAACAACAATCCTTCTCCGAAACTCCGGGTATTTGAGCTTACACCTATTCCACCAATGAATACAGCTATCAAGCTTAGGACTACAAAAATATCTATCAATTTCTCCCCTGTTGTAAGTATTAATTTTCTAATCATGGTGACCCCTCCTTTAAGTTTGGGATGAATTATATTACATGGATGAAAAAAGTCAAGAATTTTGAAGCCTGTTGGAAGGATGTCCGCTTTCTTTACTATCTCTGTGTCTCTGTAGTAAGCCCTCTTATAAAGGTCATAGTTGCGGGGGTGCTCGCCCTTTTGGTGGTCCTATTCTCAGGGGGCATGATGATGGCCGGCATTATGTCAGGCTCCGGTAAGACGGGCATGGGAATGGGTGGTACGAGTTTCGTGCTCCTGCTTGTCGCTTGGGTTCTTGCTCTTGTCGCCTCATGGTTCTGGTACAGGGCGAACGCCCTTCTATCGGAGAAGACCGGCGTAGGTCTCTTCAAGACCGGCGGACTGGTTATGTTCATCGGAGCCCTTCTGGCGGTCATCGTTATAGGCGGTTTGGTCTCGCTCGTTGGAGAGATACTCTTGATAGTTGCCTGGTTCAGTGTCCCAGAGGGCAGTTCCCAGCTTCAGTCATAGACCTTAACAACTCTGTAGAAGGTGTCCCTCTCAACGGGCACCTTTCCTGCCTTCTTTATCAGGGATACAAGCCTTTGGGCTGAGTGTCCGTAGGCGGATTTGGTTCCGGCTGAGTGAACTATCCTCTCCTCCTCTATGGTGCCGTCAAGGTCATCCGCACCGAAGTTGAGGGCTATCTGAGCCACCTTCTCACCGAGGGTAACCCAGTAAGCTTTTATGTGCTGGAAGTTATCAAGGAAGAGCCTTGATATGGCTATGGTCTTCAGGTCATCAACGGAGGAGGTTCTTCTGCCTCCGAGCCTCGTGCCCTCGGGCCAGTAAGCGAGGGGTATGAAGACTTGGAAGCCTCCCGTCTCATCCTGTATCTTCCTCAGCTCCGACAGATGCTCTACCCTTTCCTCAAGGGTCTCAACGTGTCCGTAGAGCATGGTAGCGTTTGTGGGTATGCGGAGCCTGTGGGCTGTTCTGTGAACCTCAAGATACTCCTGAGCATTTGCCTTGTTTGGAGCTATTATCTTCCTCGCCCTTTCCGAGAATATCTCCGCACCACCACCAGGCAAAGCATCAAGCCCTGCTTCCTTCAGCTCGCTCAGAACTTCCTCGTAGCTCTTCTTTGATATCTTTGCCATGTGGTGTATCTCTATCGCTGTCCAAGCCTTGACCACGACTTCCGGAAACCTCTTCTTTATCTCCCTGACAAGTTCCACATACTTCTCGTATCCCCAGTGGGCGGGAATTCCTCCAACCATATGAATCTCTTTGCCACCCGCTAAGTAGGTCTCCTCCACCTTCTTCAAAACCTCATCAAGGCTCATCTCGTAGGCGCTCGGGTCAGATCTTTTCACACCGAAGGCACAGAAGTCGCACTGATATACGCATACGTTCGTAGGATTTATCTGCCTGTTGATTATGAAGTAGGCGTTCATTCCGTTCTTCTTGCGGTTCACGTACTCTGCAAGCTGTCCTATTGCAGCAAGCTCATTGCTCCTGAAGAGATGCAAAGCATCTTCTTCGCTCAGCCTTTCGCCGAGGGCTACCTTCTCCGCTATGGATGCGAGCCTCTTATCCTGCGCAGTCTTGATGACATCATCTATCACAATTTCCATAGCTATCCTCCTGCTAAGAGGAGATTATATACTTCCTGCCCACCTCTGCCCAGATAAATTATTAGTATGAGCACGCTTTTGGACAAGTTTAAGGGGACGATCTTGGGGGCTGCTCTGGGGGACGCCCTCGGGAAGAATGTTGAAGATATAGTTGAGGAAGAGGTTTACGAGTTCTACGGGGGAAGGATAGAGGGCTTTGTGCCTCCCCATCCCTCAAGCCCTGCTTACGGACAGCTACCTGAAGAGACCTCTGATGAGACCACTGTAATGAAGATACTCCTTGAAAGCCTCGTCTCCCGTAAGGAGATAGACCTGAGAGACTTTTTAAAGAGGCTAATCCTGTGGTACGAGGACGAGGCAAGCCACAGATACCCCGATCCAGCCCTCCTGAGCGCCATAGATCTTCTATCACGGGGTATTGACCCCTCAAGGCATGGTCTGTCCTCTGGCTCTGTGGAGGGTATCCTACGAAGCGTTGTGGTCGGGCTCTACCACTACTACAACCCTGAGCTGTCAGCGGAGGGTTCAAAGCTCGTATCAACCCTGACCCACCGTAGTGTTGCGGTCTCCGACGGCGCAGGAGTTCTGGGAAGCGCTATCTCCTATCTCGTGCTTGAGGAGTTTGACCTCAGGAGCGTGAGCGAAAGGATAAGGTTTCTGAACGCCCTGAAGAGATTTGTAAGCGAGAGGATGCATGAGAGAACCCTTGACCTCGTTCAGGAGCTCCTCTACGAACAGGCGGGGCTTGAGATAGCTGTCAGGAACATAGGGAACGGAACCTTTGTCTTTGAAGCCCTTCCCCTATCGCTCTTTATCTTCCTCTCCAACATAGAAACTCCCTTTGAGGCTCTCCTGTGGGCTGTTAACTCCTACGGAGAGTTTGGGGGAGATACAGACGCCATAGGCTTCATCGTCGGTTCCCTCGTTGGGGCTTACTTTGGTAAGTCCGCATTCCCGGAATATCTCCTCAATGAGCTGGAAGATTCAAAAAGGTATGAAGAATTGGCAGAGAAGCTGTATGATATTACAGAAAACATGATAATAAGGAGGTAAAGATAATGCCTTACAAACTCCAGGAGAGTTTTTTGAACACGGCGAGGAAGAGGAGAGTCAAGGTTTCCATTTATCTCGTGAACGGTGTAAGGCTTCAGGGAAAGATAAGGTCCTTTGATATGTACACGATCCTCCTTGAGGATGGGAGACAGCAGACCCTTGTCTATAAACACGCTATAACAACAATAATCCCTCACGAGAGGCTTGAGATAGAGTTTGAGGAGGCGGGAGTACCGGGACAGGCATAGTCCCGGTCCTTTCAGAACATACCCGGCGGTTTGCCCTTTGAGATTACGAGCCTGTCAACGGGCTTTCCACCCTTGAGGTGCTCCTTTATTATCTCATCAACATCTTCAACCTTAACGTTTCCGTACCATATCCCTTCGGGATAGACCACTATTGTAGGTCCCATCATGCAGGGTCCGAGGCATCCCGTTGGCGTTACTGCGGTTGACATGAAGAGCTCCGGGTCTTCCTGAAGCCTCTCCATGAAAGCCTGATAGACCTCCCTTGAGCCTTTCTCAGCACAGGAGCCCTGTGGATGACCCGGCGGTCTCTGATTTACGCATACGAACACGTGCCTGAACTCCATGTCTTCACCTCCGGATTTTTTCTTAATTCTATCAGTCTATCTCTACAAACTCTTATGAGTTTTATCAATTACTTAAGAACCTTCTTTGTTTTTATATAAAAGATGTAAAGGTCAAGCTCAGCCTGCGTTATCCCCAGCTGTTCGCAGACCTCCCCCAGAACCTTCTCCGCCTCAAGGTACCTCTTCGGGGTCATGGTCTTTACCTCCGGGAATAGCCCGTTCTCAGTTAAGAACCTGTAGATGTGTCTGTCTATTATCGCTACGTCCTTCTCCCCTATGTTCCTGAGGAAGTGGGAAGCCTCCTTGTAGCCGAAGCCTTTTATCTTGAACTCAGAGTTTGGGTCTGCCAGTAGTCTGCGAACCTCCTTCCTGTCCTTCTCCTTCCTGAGTAGCTCCAGCACCTTTTCCCATTTCTCTCTCGCCCCAATTATCCTCTCAGCCCTCTGCTCCGGAAAGCGGTGTCCATGCTTTCTTATAACCTCAACGAGCTCCTCGTAAGAGCTCCTGAGAAAGCCCTCATCCCCGAGCTCCGCCTGTATCCTTATTCCCATAGACGCGGAGGAGTTGGCTGTCAGCAGGCAGAAACAGAGCTCGGAAAACAGACCAGCTTCGTAATCTATGTCAAGGAAGGGTCTGAAGTCAAAGCGGGTCTTTCCCTCTCTTCCCAGCCTCTCAAACTCCCCGAGCCTCTTCAGGACGTAATCTCTGACCTTTGGCACCACAGAGCTTACCTTCTCAAG
>JALSTO010000304.1 GCA_026983685.1 Aquificaceae bacterium
GAAAAGGCTTATCCTTAGAGAACTCGCCCTTTACTGACCGTTGAGAATGACGACGTTCTTAGCCCTTGGACCTTTCACGTCCTCTTCAATCTCAAACTCAACCCTCTGACCCTGTTCTAAGGTCTTGAAGCCTTCCTTCTGTATGGCTGAGAAGTGGACGAAAACGTCCCCTTGGTTGTCATCACGGGTTATAAACCCGTACCCTTTGTCCTTGCTGAACCATTTGACCGTGCCTGTGAGACTCATGGAACTAAAACCTCCTAAAATTTCTGCGAACTTGAGAACCGCGAAAGGGTAAGGCGCCCTCCCCTCTCGTCCAGACCTCAAGTCCACCCAACAATATAAGGCACTCCCTCTCTTAAGTCAAGAACTTTATCTCGCCCCGAGCTTCTCCCTTATAAATCTCGCAGCTCTTACCACCGCATCTTTTGCAGCCAAGTCATCGGCGAACTTTCTCTTGCCTCCGTTCCTGAAGTCAAAGCCCCTTCCAACACCTGGATAAACAACTATGTAAGCCTCCCTACCAGCGGAGCGGAGGTAATCAACAGCCATGAGGGCTGGTCTAAGCCTCTGATACTGCTCCTCCCTTCCCACAAAGAAGAGAACGGGAACCTTGACCTTCTCAATGTCCTCGTGATACCTGTACACCTGCATTGGCTCCGGTCTGTTGGGGTCCTGAAGGTGGGGATAGTAACCAACCCAGCAGGCTATATCCTTCACCTGTCTCTTCTTAGCTACAAGGAGCCTGAGGGAGTAAAAGCCTCCCCTCGTCAGTCCGTAAACACACACCTTCTTCGGACTGATGTCCTTTCTGGAAAGGGCGTAGTCAAGAACCTTGTTCGCATCATCCTCAACAGCGGGGTCGTGATATATAGGGAACCTCTCTATGAACCTCCCGGTGTAGAGGTCCGGTGCTATAACTACAAAGCCCCTTGCCGCAAGTCTTTTCACATGGAGCTGAAAGAGCTCATCAAGCCCTCTCCTTCCGTGGAGGAAGAGAACGCCGGGGAACTTCCCCTCTTTCACAGGGCGTGCTACCATGACGGGTATCTCAACATCCTCATTTCTAACGGTGACCCACTTGACCTTCACCTTGTAGTTCTTGGGAGGCTCTATGTAGCCTTCATTCCACCATCTCTCGTCCCACCACCAAGCCTCACTTCCCCTTTCGTCAAGCTTCCTTATCAGGTTATCTATGAACTCGTCCGCTTGAGCAAGGGAGAAGATAAGAAGAAGTGTAAAGATAACAGCTCTCATGGCTCACCCTCCTTAACCTATAAAATATACCTTCCCATGTTCAGCTTTGAGGTTCTATCGGAGGATGGAAAGGCGAGAAGAGGTAGGATAAGGACGCCTCACGGCGTGATAGAGACTCCTGTTTTCATGCCTGTTGGGACTCAGGGAACGGTCAAAGCTATGACCCACAGACTTCTAAAGGAGATCGGAACCCAGATAATACTCGGCAACACCTACCACCTCTATCTTAGACCTGGTGTGGAGGTTCTGAAGGAAGCGGGAGGGCTTCACTCCTTCATATCCTGGGAC
>JALSTO010000305.1 GCA_026983685.1 Aquificaceae bacterium
AGGTAGTTCAGGAGATAAAGGACCTCTTCAAAACCAGCCTCGTTGTGGTTGAGTCTCCCAACAAGGCGAGGACCATAGCAGGCTTCTTTGGAAAGCCCCAGATGAGGCTTATAAGGGATACGATAGCCTACGAGGTCCCCCTCGGAGATAGGCTCCTCGTAATAACCGCATCCCTCGGGCACATCCTTGATCTCACTACCGATAGAGGCTTCTTCGGTGTTCTTGAGGATAAGGGGAAATTCATACCTGTTTACGACACCATAAAGAGGTGCAGGGAGAAAGGAATACAGCACACGGACATTAGTTACCTAAAAAGCAGGTGCAGGGGCAAGGTAGAGGACAAGATAGAGATAATCAGCTCCCTCAGAGATGCGGGCTATGAGGTGGATGAGGTCTTTGTAGCAACCGACCCTGATGCGGAGGGGGAGAAGATAGCCTACGACCTTTACCTGCTTCTCAGACCTTTCAATGTCAACATAAGGAGGTCTGAGTTCCACGAGGTTACACCCAAGGCTTTCTGGGAAGCTGTCAGGAACCCCAGGGACTTTGATATAAATCTTGTCAAAGCCCAGATAGTAAGGAGGGTCCTTGACCGCTGGGTCGGCTTTACCCTTTCAAGGGTCCTCTGGAAAGTATTCAGCAAAAACTGGTTCTCCGCAGGAAGGGTTCAGACTCCGGTTTTGGGCTGGGTTATTGAAAGACACGAGAAGGCGAAGGAAAAGAAGGGAGAGGTTATCTTTGAGATAAACGGACAGACCTTCAGGGCTGATATAGAGGACCTATCCCTTGCAAAGAGTGTTTACAAAGACCTTGAGCTTGCGAGGGTCTATCTCCACTCTCCCCAAGAGGCTGAGAAGAAGCCCCTTCCACCTTACACAACGGACACAATCCTTGAGGATGGAAGTGAGAAGCTCCACCTCTCAGCCCAAACTACAATGAAAGTCCTCCAGAACCTCTTTGAGGCTGGCTTGATAACCTATCACAGGACCGACTCAACAAGGGTCTCTGATGCAGGAAAATATCTCGTTGCCAAGCCCTTCATAGAGGAGAGGTTCGGTAAAGAGTTTTTCTACCCCAGAAGCTGGGGAGAAGGAGGTGCCCACGAGTGTATAAGACCTACAAGACCCATAACACCTCAGGAGCTGAGGTTTATGATAACAGCGGGGACAATAGAGCTTGAGGAACCCAAACCTGCCCTCGGTCTGTATGAGCTGATATTCAACAGATTTATGGCATCCCAGATGAGACCCGCTAAGGTTGTGGTTGAAAAGCTCCATCTTGAGCTTCCCTACTACGATTGGGAGGAAGAGGTTGTTACTGAAGTTATTGAGCATGGCTTTGATCTACTCTACCCTACCTTCTCCCTCTTCAAGAAAGCACAGCTTTACGACGTCAAGCCTCTGGAGCTGAAGGAAGTTCCAAAGGTTCCCCTCTTTACCCAGGGGAGTCTTATTCAGGAGATGAAGAGGAGAGGACTGGGGAGACCTTCCACCTATGCCCACATAGTCCAGACACTTATTGATAGGGGCTACGTGAAGGAGGTG
>JALSTO010000306.1 GCA_026983685.1 Aquificaceae bacterium
TCACAGATTTGAAGTTATCAAGGTCAAGCATTATGAGTGAGAGGGGAAAGCCGTACCTATTTGCCCTACTTACCTCCCTTTCAAGAGCTTCCTCAAGGAAAAGCCTGTTGTAAAGACCTGTGAGGTGATCCTTTGTAGCCCTTTCAAGGAGCTTTCTCTTCTCAAGCTCTTCCTTAACTATGAAGGAGAATATGAAGGCTAAACTTTTTAGGATCCTTCCGTCCTCTTCAGTAAAGGGCTTGTCGCTGAGAAACCTCGCTACGGCAAGACTTCCGAAAACATCGCTGTTTTCCAGCACCGCTATCAGGACAGATCTCATTCCAGCCTTCTTCCAAGACTCAACCGCCCACCTGTAGCTCTGGTAATCGTTGATAACTATGTACCCCCGTCTGATCGCCTCCGCGAAGGCACTTCTATTGATCGGAACCCTGAACCTTTCCGGGTCGTAGTCCGGGAAGTTCTCTATAAAACCCGAGACCCTTGTGTAATAGACAAAGCCGTCCCTGACCTCTCCTATTGCTGCTGCATCCGCATCAAACAGCTCCGCAACGCTGTCAAGGATCCTCCTCCAGTTGTCCTTCTCATACTCTCCCCTTGCTACGCACTCTATTATGTTGAGGAGCTTCTCAACCTTCCAGCGCTCCATCACGGAACCTCCGAGTCTATCACTATCTTTATATCTCTCTCACCCGCCTTTGCGGTCGCACTTCCTACAAGGTCACCCTTTTGAGCCTCAGCCACAGGTTTCTTGCTAACCCTGGCACTCAATATAAGGTCTCCCTCTATAAATCTATCAGGTCTTATCTTATTTTTACCCGTTATCCTGAACCTGTAGGGAAATTCAGGGTTCTTTACCCTGAGAACCGCTATCGGCATCGGCTCCTTGAGGTTCTTGACCGCTATTATAAGGAAGTACTGGTCTTTGGGAAGCTTGTCCTTGAGCTTCTTATCTATAAGAACAACACCTTCAAGGACCTGATTTTTATATCTTTCAAGTCTCTTCTTTCCCTCCTCTCCCTGATACTCCTTGGGAAGTTCCTGACAGGCGAACACGAGAAGAGCTAAGAGCGGAAGGAGAAGCTTCATCAGAACCTGACCTCCTTTACCCCCTTTCTCTTCCAGTAGCCTATTGATCTGTTCACCTCGTAGAGTGCCTTCTGAAGTTCTACGAGCTCGGATATACCCTTCAGGGCTAAATCCAGCAGGTTGTCAAGCTCTTCACGGCTGAAGGTGTACTCCTCTCCCATTGACTGAACCTCGGAAAACCTCCCGCTCCCAGTTCCTACAACGTTCATATCAACCTGAGCCATGGAATCCTCCTCAAAGTTCAGGTCAAGGAGGGGCTTGCCGTTGACTATCCCAACACTGACCGCAGCAACGAAGTCCTTTATAGGGACCGTTGTAAGCACACCGTTTTCGTAGAGTCTTATCAGGGCATCCGCAACAGCAACGAAGGCACCCGTTATTGAAGCTGTCCTCGTTCCCCCGTCCGCCTGTATGACGTCACAGTCAACCCATATAGTCCTTTCTCCAAGCTTCGTAAG
>JALSTO010000307.1 GCA_026983685.1 Aquificaceae bacterium
ATGAGCTACCCAGTAGTTCACGTTGATGAAGAGAGCTTCCTCTTTGAGGCTATACTGCAGATGGCGAGCAGGAACATAAGAAGGATAGGGGTGAGCAGGAGAGGAGAGCTCATCGGTGTTCTTGAAGACAAGGACATAATAGCCCATGAGAGCAAGAACCTCCTTGTCCTCATAAAGGAGATAGAGAAGGCTCGCTCGGTTGAGGACCTGCGCTACATATACTCTCTGGTGGACGATATGGTCCTTGACCTCTTTTCGGAGGGTTTGAGGGTTCAGTACATAGGCAGGCTGATCTCGGAGATAAACGACAAGATAATGGCCAAGGCTGTCTTTCTGACCATACAGGAGCTTCAGATGGAACCGCCCGTTCCTTTCAGCGTTATGGTTCTCGGGAGTGAGGGCAGAAGAGAGCAGACGCTCAAAACAGACCAGGACAACGCCCTTATATACGACGACACCTATCCCATGCTTGATGTTGACGTTAAGGATTACTTTGATAGATTCGGGGAGATATACACCCGCACCCTGATAGATATAGGCTTTCCCCCGTGCCCGGGAAATGTGATGATCTCAAATCCTGAGTGGAGGATGGGCATATCGCGGTGGGAGGAGAGACTCAGAATATGGCTTCTGAAACCCGAGCCGGAGAACACCCTCAAGCTCGGCATATTCTTTGATTTCCGAAACGCCTTCGGTAGCTCCGACCTTGTTGAGAGACTCAGAGACTTTGTCTTCAGAACCCTTGAGGGTGAGGAGCTTTTCATCGCTTACATGCTTCTGGATGCGGTGAGGTTTAAACCTCCCATAGGCTTCATGAGGAGGTTTGTATTGGAAACTAAGGGAGAACACAGGGGTGAGCTTGACATAAAAAAGGGAGGAATATTTCCGATAACCCAGGGCATAAGGGCGCTCTCCCTTAAGGGAAAGGTCAGGGAGACCTCAACCCTTGAGAGGATAGAAAGGCTCAGGGAGATGGGTATTCTTCCCTCCGACCTTGCGGGAGACCTCTCCGAAGCCTTTACCTTCCTACAAACCTTAAGGCTTAGGAGCCAGATAGAGAAGATAAGGGAGGGAAAGACCCCCGACAACTACGTGAACCCGGAGAAGCTGAGCAAGCTGGAGAGAGACCTTCTGAAAGACACCCTGAGGATAGTTGAGGAGTTTCAGGGCTTCATAGAGAGAAGATTTACGGCTCACCTGCCCAGATGATATACCTGCACAAGCTAAAGAGACGGTGTCTTCTAAGGAGATATGGAGACAACCCTTCTTTCCTGAAGTTCTTCCCCGAGATTGACCTCTCCACTCCCGTGGGGAAGGCTACTTTCATCATCTTTGATACCGAAACAACGGGACTTGACCCGAAGAGGTCAGAGCTCATATCCATAGGTGCCCTGAGGGTCAGGGAGATGACCCTTGAGCTCTCTAGCACCTTCCATCGCTTTATCCTTCCTACAGAACTTAGCAGAAGCTCCGTTGAGATCCACGGCATAACCCTTGAGGAGCTGAGAGAAAAGGCGGAGCCCGTTGAAAGGGTTCTGG
>JALSTO010000308.1 GCA_026983685.1 Aquificaceae bacterium
TTGGAGAGAGGTCTCACTTCCGGAAGAGGTTGCAAAGAATGGTGAAGGTTACCTCAGGCTGAGGATAAGAAAAGAAGATACCATGAACGGGAAGCTCTTGAAGATAAAGGAGATTCTGGACAGGTTTGCGGACCCCGAAGGTGTCCAGCTCATACTTGAGGTTCACGGAAAAGACTTCAGGGCGATACTAAAAGCTCCACCTGATTACAGGATCAACCCATCTACAGAACTTCTGAACCTGCTGACCGAAAGATTAAAGGTAGGGGTCTCAGTGTGAAATTTACCCCTTAAAAGGATTTGAAAATCGTATAATTTAGGTTAAAGGAGGGTGGAAAGATGAGAAAGGCTTTGCTCTTTTCCTTGGCAGGGATCGCAAGCCTTGGTATGGTAACCTCCTGCGGAGGGAAGAAGGAGGTTAAAACGGGTTTTGAAGGTGACCCCTGTCTCAAGGGAGCACCCGCCTGGGTTCTCAATCCTCAGGTTGAGGGCTCAAAGATAGCAGCGGTAGGTTCCGCAAAGCTGGGTAAGGCTGGGCTACAGTTTGCGAGGACGGAAGCTCTATCCAATGCAAGGGACGAGCTCGCCCGTATGATTGAGATAAGGGTAAAGAACATGGTAAAGAACTTCATGCAGGTCACGGGTGTGGGTGATGCGGAGACGGTTGACAGGGTATCCGTACAGGTCTCAAAGCAGGTTGCCTACCAGACCATAAGAGGTTCCAAACAGGTTGCCATGTGGAGGTCTCCCTGTGGAGAGCTCTTCGTCCTCGTGGGAATTGACCCTAAGATGGTGAAGGACTTTATAAAGACCCAGGTTGAAACGAGCCTCCGAAACGAGCAGGCTCTCTGGCAGTTGTATCAGTCAAAGAAGGCTCACGAAGAGCTTGAGAGGGAGATAGAGAAGGAGTTCAAAGGGGCGAGGTGATAAGGTTCTTCCCCGCCCTTCTCTTATTTATTCTTCTGGGCTGTACGAGCAGGGAACCCTCTTGGGTGTATAACTACAAGCCCAAGAAGGGGGAGGTTTGCGGTGTGGGCACTGCGGGTATTCATATAAGGGGCTTTGCCTATCAGAGAGCTACCGCCATAGCGAGGGCTATAGACGAGATAGCCCGTCAGAAGGGTGTAACCGTCAGCACCCAGCTGGAACACTTCATGGAAAGTAGCTCTTCGGGAGCGTATTCTTCCCTCAGGGTTTACAGCGTTCAGACAACGGAGGGGCAGACTATAAGAGCACGTATAGTGGAAACTTACTACGACAGGGAGAGACAGCTCTTCCATGTCCTAATGTGCGAGGAGAGATAGATGCTGTTTCTGATAGCTGTTCTTCTCTTTAGCTTCTCCTTTGCTCAGGACAGCTTTAGGGATTTTCTCAAGGAAGAGTTCAAGGGCTACAGAGAGGAAAAGAGGGGCTTTGAGGAGTATCTCAGGGAGGTAAACAGGGAGTTTGAGGAATACAAGAGGATAGTGAACGAGGAGTTCAGGGAGTACAAGAAGGAGATACTAAAGTATTGGGATAGAGCGGAACTATCGGACAGGAAGAAGCTGGTTCAGTACTCTGAAGACCTTAGGGTCAAAAGGGTCTTTGACTTTGAAAAGGGAGAGCTTAGGATTGAGGTAAGGGGAAGGTACTCCGATCCCGAGAGGTTTTTTAAACGGGAGCTGAAGAGCTTCATATCCCAGGATACAAAAGAGGCTTTTGAATCCGACAGGCTCCTCAGAGGGATTGAGACCAGGGTCGGGAGACTAAAACACGTAAGAAAGGCTCAAGTGAGAAGAGAGCCTCTCCTCCAGCCGATACTCCTGGGAAGGAGGAGCGTAAGTCCGGGAGAGCTTAACAGGGCTGTTGATAGGCTTATAAAGAGGGGAAGGATAACAACGAAGAGAACGAAGAAAGGTATTGTTCAGGAGCTCCGGATAAAGCTACCCCCCAAGAGGGTTCTGGCTAAAGCCCGTCAGTACAAGCCCGTGGTTAAGAGGGAGTCCAGCAGGTGGGAGCTCTCTCCTCCCTTGGTATTTGCGATAATACACACCGAGAGCTACTTCAACCCCTTGGCGGTGTCACCAGTCCCTGCCTATGGACTCATGCAGATAGTCCCTCAGACCGCAGGCAAAGATGCCACCACGCTCCTCTTCGGAAGACCCCAGATACTGAGCCCTTCCTTCCTGTTCAATGCTGAGAACAACATCAAGGTGGGAACCGCATACCTCTATCTGCTCTACTACAAGTACTTCAGAGATGTGAGGGACCCAGAAAGCAGGCTATACTGCACAATAGCGGCATACAACACTGGTCCTGGCAACGTAGCGAGGGCTTTTACCGGAACGAGAAACCTGAAGAGAGCTGTAAATATAATAAACTCCCTCACCCCGAGGGAGGTGTACAGTACTCTTCTGAGGAACCTTCCCTACGAGGAGACGAAGGACTATCTGCGTAAAGTTTCCTTAAGGATAGCGGTATATAAAAATCTGTAAAGGAGGTGATGAGATGAGAAAGTTGCTTGCAGTTGGCACCCTCGCACTGGGAGGTACATCCTTCGCTGTACCCCTAATAAACGCGGAGTTCTCAGTGGGTGCTATGAGTCACGATCCTTCAGGGTACATCCAGTACCCTGCAGATACTGGAGATAGAATTGACCTAAAGGACACCTTAGGTCTTGATAAGAAGACCAAGCCCTTCGCGAGGGCTAAGATAGAGCTTCCAATAGTTCCCAACATCTACCTTCAGTACATACCAATGAAGTTTACGGGGAAGGGAAGATACTCTCAGACGATCACGTTCGGTAATGTAACCTATCAGGCAAACGTTGACCTTGATAGTTCGGTAAAAGCTGACCACTACGATATAGGTCTTTACTACAACATACCCTTCATTGGAGCCGCCACTGCGGGGCTTCTTGACCCTGAGATAGGTATAAATGTTAGGATTCTGGACTTAGAGGGAAAGATAACTGGTCGTGAACAGGGAACGGGAATAACCAAAACCGAGTCAAAATCAATAACCGTTCCTGTGCCGATGCTCTACGCCTCACTCGGAGTAAACGCCCCCTACGTATCCCTCATAGGAGAGCTCAGAGGTATAACCTACTCGGGCAACAGATACTACGACATCACGGGAGAGGTCAGGATAAAGCCGATCTCAATACCCGCTATGGCTTCCTTTTTCGTAGGAGCTGGGTACAGGTACGAACGGCTCAAGCTTGACAATGTCAGCGATGTGAACGCGGATATAAAGGTAAAGAGCATATTTGCGAACGTAGGCGTATCCTTTTAGAGGACTTCTTCACAGAAGCGTCTGAAGTTCTCAAGGAGCTTGAGCCCTTTCTTCTGGCTCTTCTCTGGGTGGAACTGAACCGCCCAGAGGTTCTCCTTTTGAACCGCAGAGACGAAGAAGACATCGTAGTCCGTAGTTGATGCCACCACATCATCTTTCCTCGGAACTACGTGGTAGGAATGGACGAAGTAGAAGAAGTCCCCTTCCTCTATTCCCGAAAAGAGCCCTTCCTTCTTCTTTATCCACACCTGATTCCATCCTATGTGGGGTACCTTGACCTTCGGTGGGAGGAGGACTACCTCGCCCTCAATGACGCCGAGCCCTTCGGTCTCACCATGCTCGTAGCTCCTCTCAAAAAGAAGCTGAAGCCCGAGGCATATACCAAGAAAGGGCTTCCCCCTCTCAATGTGGGAAAGCAGAGGGGTGATCAGCTTCATATCCTTCAAATGCTCCATAGCCCTCCTGAAGGCTCCCTGACCGGGAAAGACGAGGGCGTCCGCCCTGGAAACTTTGTCCCTATCTCCGGTAACCTCAACCTCGGGAAAGCCAACGTACTCAAGAGCCTTGGCAACGCTCCTGAGATTCCCCATACCGTAGTCAACCACGACGAGCTTCATATACCTACCCCAAGGGACGCAAACCAGCTGAGTTTGTCAAGAACGAGAAGAACTCCCAGGGATATGAGGAGAACACCGCCCACCAGCTCAACCACACCAAAGAACCTTCCGAACTTCTTAACGAAGCTCAGGAACAGGGAAAAGAGGAGCCCTGCTATCAGGAAGGGAACACCGAGACCAAGGGAGAAGAGAAAGAGCATCACAGCCCCTTCCCTGACTGTCTCCTGCTGGGAGGCTAAGAAGAGTATAGAACCGAGGATGGGTCCTATGCAGGGGGTCCAGCCGAAGGCGAACACCACCCCTATCAGGAAGGCTCCTATGTAAGAAGCCTTGGCTCTTGCCTCCTTTTTGAGCTGTCTGTAAAGGTACTCATGAGCTCCGAAGAGGTAGAGCCCGAGGACAACAGCAAGGGCACCTGTCAGGGAGAAGAAGGTCTCCTTACCGATAACACCGAAAAGGTATAGGGCTGTTAGAAAAGCCTCCACGCCTATCAGCTCCTTCAGGAAGTTCGGTCTCAGAAAGGCTCCGGCGAAGTGGAGTCCGAAGAATATAACCAGCCCTCCGCCTACCTTAGCTATCTCCGTCTGGTATGCCCTCAGAAACTGCCCTATAAAGGAGGCTCCCGCACCGAGGAGCGTAAACACGAGAGAAAAGCCTATCACAAAGAAGAGGGTTGCGAGAAAGACCTTAGTGCTGAATACCCTGTTCTCCCTCTGGACCTCTTCCACCCCGACTCCGGAGACGTAGGAGAGATAGGCGGGTATTATGGGCAGGACGCAGGGCGATAGGAAAGCCAAAATCCCTGCGATGAAAGCTCCTATGAAGGTTACCTCAAACATGAGACTTATTATAAGCCCTCAATCGGGCATTACTATAGCAAAGGACAGGTCCTCGGAAGGGTCTTTGTCAACATAAACCTTAAGAAGTCTCTGGGCGCTGAGCTCAATATCCTCACCGAGCACGCTGAGGATCTCCTCCTCTCCAAGAACATTTACCGCACCGTCAGACATGAGCAGAAAGATGTCACCTTTCATGACGGTTCCCTGAGAAAGGAAGACATCAACCTTCCAGTCTATCCCGAGGGCGGATACGTACTTCTTGCCGTTCCTGTAGGTGATCTGGTCTTCGGTAAGAAGGAGGAGCTTCCCCTTTCGGAGAAGATAGATACGGGAGTCACCTACATGACCCAGAAGGTATTCCCCATCTATGAAGCTTACAAGGCTCAGGGTTGTTCCTGCTACCTCCCTGTCCCCGAGCTTCGCTATCTCCTCCATTATCTTTAGGTTCGCCTCTTTGAAGAAGAGGCTGAGCTCCTGAATAGTGGCAAAGGGTCTGTACTCATCTATCAGCTCAACAGCCTTCTCCGCGGCCATCCTGCCTCCGACCCCTATTCCCATCCCGTCTGCAACTGCGAAGGTGTCTTCGGAACAGTAAAGCCTGTCCGCAAACCTCTCCCTGTCCCTGCACCACTCACCCGTTACATACTTCACACGAGCCCCTCCGCAATGAGATACTCCTTAAGCTCCTGAGCGGTTCTGAAGCGCCTTCTGTAGTCCTTCTCAAGCATCCTCTCAATAAGCCTCCTACTTTTTTCGGAGACCCCCTCTGGGGGTGTATAGATGCCCTCTTTGTTTCTCCTCAGCTTCTCCTTTCTGTCCTCAGCGTGAAAAGGGTCCCTGCAGAAGAGGGTAAAGTAGAAGAGACAGCCGAGGGAGAATATATCACTGCTCCTGTGTATCTCTCCCCTGAAGACCTCCGGTGCTATGTAGCCGAGTGTTCCCTTAACATCAAGGATTGAGACAGAGCCCCTTATCTTCAGCAGTCCAAAATCGCCCAGCTTCCAGACTATGCTCCTGAGAACCTTCTTTCCGAACACGTTCTCAGGCTTTATGTCGCTGTGGATGTATCCCCTGCTGTGGAGAAAGGCAAGACCGCTGGTAACGTTCCAGAGAACCTTCAGAGCCTCCTTCTCTTCAAGACCCCCTTTATTGAGGACATAGTCCTTCAGGTCCCCGACATCCATCAACTCATAAAGAACGTAAAGCTCTCCCCTATCCTTCTTGTAAAGGTAGCTCTGGAGAGATATGATGTTGGGGTGGTTCAGGAGTATGAGGGTTTGAGCTTCCTTCCACAGGTATTCTACCCCGTAGGGGTTTGATGCCACCTTCAGGGCTAAGAGCTTGCCCTTGTATCTCCCCTTTACACCTCTAACCTTGTAAACTACCCCAAAGTCACCCCTCCCTATTATGCCCAGAACCCTGTAGTAGCCTAAGATGAGGTCCCCTTCCTTGAAGGGTGTGTCCGTGTTCTCCATCAGTTGACCAAGGGAAGGTTATACCTTTTGAGAACCTCTCTGAGCTTCTGCTCGTTCTCGGGCTTCATTTCGCACATGGGCAGTCTGAACTCCTTCTCGCACATACCGAGCATCCAGCAGGCGGTCTTAACGGGGATGGGGTTCGTTTCTATGAAAAGTACTTTGAATAGATCGTGAAGATGGTAGTGAAGCTCCCTGGCTTTCTTGAAGTCTCCTTCCTTAGCTAGCTCCGTAAGGAGCTTTATCTCCTTTGGAACTACGTTGTTGGCAACGGAAACCACGCCCTTTGCACCGAGAGCCATCATGGGAAGGGTCAGGCTGTCATCACCGGAGAGTATTGAGAAGCTGTCGCCAAGCCTCTTGCGGAGCTCCGATATCCTGTCCATGTTGGATGTGGACTCCTTTGAACCCACTATGTTAGGGTAGTCTGAAACGAGCCTGTAGATGGTATCAACAGCTATCTCAACCCCCGTCCGGGAAGGTATGTTGTATATGAGGATCGGTATATCAACCTCCTCCGCAATGGTGGCAAAGTGCCTGTAAAGACCCTCCTGAGTAGGCTTGTTGTAGTAAGGAACTACCAAGAGGGCTCCGTCCGCGCCCACCTCCTTGGCGTGGGCGGTAAGGTGAACAGCCTCATGGGTTGCGTTCGCTCCCGTTCCCGCTATGACCTTTATCCTTCCTCCTGCGTGCTTTACCGCAAACTCAACGACCCTGTCGTGCTCCTCAAAGGTGAGCGTAGGTGACTCTCCCGTGGTACCGCATACCAGTACCGCATCGGTTCCATTGTCAATGTGGAAGTCAATGAGTTTGCCGAGGGATTCGTAGTCAACCTCTCCATCCTTGAAGGGTGTTATAAGGGCAACTATTGAACCTTCAAACATGGGAATAATTTTAACCCGAACTCGGTAAAATAGAAGCTGATGAAGGAGATAAGGGGAAAGAGACTCACCCTCCTGATAAAGGAGGATGACATAGATAGAAGGGTGAAAGAGCTCGGAGAGGAGATAAGAGAGGAGTTCAGGGGGGATAAGGAGTTCGTTGTGATCGGGCTTCTTAAGGGAGCCTTTGTATTCATGGCGGACCTGATAAGGCAC
>JALSTO010000309.1 GCA_026983685.1 Aquificaceae bacterium
AACCTCGTCGTAGTTGGGTTCCTGGGTTATCTCGGGAACGAGCTGTTTGTAGGCGACCTTGCCATCCGCGTCAACTATGAAGATAGCCCTTGCGAGGATTCCCTTCAGGGCACCCTCACCTATGAGGACACCGAACTTCTCCATATCCCTGTATCTGAAGTCCGAGGCAACGGTAACGTTACCTATGGAGAAGCTTTCACAGAACCTCTTTTCCGCAAATGGCAGGTCCATAGAAACGACAGTAACGTCAACCTTGTCTCCCAGCTGAGCCACAAGCTCGTTGAACTTCTTGGTCTCGGTCTCACACACGGGAGTATCAAGGGAGGGAACGGTAACTATGAGCTGAACCTTTCCCTTAGCTCCGCCTATTCTTTTCTCCTCAAGGTCCTTTGTAACGACAACCGCCTCGGGAGCATCGTCTCCAACATTTAAAGCGGGTCCTACGAGAGTTACTGTATTTCCCTTCAGCGTAACCGTCTCTGCCATGACTTCCACCTCCTTCCGTGATTTTCCGCCATTTTAACAGCTTACCTTAACCTTTTTAATGTCTTCTGTCATATAATATCCATTCCTATGGAAGAGAGGAACTTAATAGGTATAGAGGACTTCCTGAAGCTTGACATCAGGCTTGCAAAAGTTCTTGAGGCTGAAAGGGTAGAAGGCTCCGAGAAGCTCCTCAAGCTTAGAGTCTCCCTCGGAGATGAGGAGAGGACTCTCGTTGCGGGGATAGCAAAGTTTTACAATCCTGAGGACCTTGTCGGCAAGAAGATCCTGATGCTCGCAAATCTGAAGCCAAGAAAGATATTTGGGATTGAGTCACAGGGCATGGTTCTCGCCCTTTCCGATGGTGAAGAGATGTCCCTTATAGTCCCAGACAGGGACCTTGGAGAAGGTGCGAAAGCAAGCTGATCTTTGCCTGAAGGCTCTTCTGCTCCTGCTTCTGGTTTTTAAATTTACTTTTCCGAAGGACCCCTTCGGGGTGGTGGAGAAAGGAGATCTTGAGGAGCTCCAGAAGATTATTAAACCTGAAAAGGTAAACCCGAAGAATTACGAGGGAGAGACCCTACTTCACGTTGCATCAGAGTTCGGTCACACAGAGATAGCGAGGTTCTTGATTGAACACGGAGCGGATGTAAACGCGAGGGACAGATACAGGGCAACACCTCTGCACATGGCAGCCAACAACGGGCACGCTGAGGTGGTCAGTCTCCTTTTGGAAAAGGGTGCGGATGTGAACGCAAGAAATCTCAACGGATGGAGCCCTCTTCACTTAGCAGCGAGAAATGGATACCTGCAGATAGTTAAAGAGCTTGTAAAGGCTGGCGCTGATGTGAATGCAAGGAACGGAGCAGGGTTAACTCCCCTACACTCAGCAGCCATGAACGGACAGCTTGA
The DNA here is from genome assembly GCA_026983685.1 of Aquificaceae bacterium. Taxonomy (GTDB): domain Bacteria; phylum Aquificota; class Aquificia; order Aquificales; family Aquificaceae; genus Hydrogenivirga. The sequence continues at coordinate 1,396 of JALSTO010000309.1, forward strand.
TGTGGTCATGTTCCTTCTCGGGGCGGGGGCTGACCCTGAGGCTAAGGACATAACAGGACTTACACCCGCAGATATAGCAAGAGAGAACGGGCACTACGATGTGTTCAGGCTTCTCAGGAAGGCTTCCGGTAATTAGGGGTATCTTCAGGCTGGTAGAACTCTACCCTGTTTCTCCCGCTGTTTTTAGCCCTGTAAAGGGCTTTGTCCGCCATGCTTATGAGGACCGTCCTGCTCAGATTGTCCATAGGAACGATGGATGCAACCCCAATGCTGACAGTAACGTAGTTTGAGATTTCCGAAGCGGGATGGGCTATCTTCAGATCCTCTATATCCTTCCTTATCCTGTCGGCCACCTTAAGAGCATCCCTAAGCTCCGTCTCGGGCAGGACAACAACGAACTCTTCCCCTCCGTACCTTGCGACGAGGTCAATCTCAGTTCTTACGTGTCTCTTCATAACCTGGGCAACCTTCCTGAGGCACTCGTCTCCTTCAAGGTGGCCGAGAAGGTCGTTATAGTTCTTGAAGTAGTCAATATCTATCATGAGTAGAGATATGGGTCTCTTCATCCTTCCCGCCCTCACCCACTCTTTCCTGAAGAACTCTTCAAACTTAAGTCTGTTGGCCACCCCCGTAAGACCATCAACGTAAGACATATCCCTGAGTTTTACATTCAGCTGTTCCGTCTTCCTCTTCTCAAGGGCAAGGAGCATCGTAAGGAGGAAGTCTTTCCTGCTGTGCCTCTCAAGGAGGTAGGCAACGGGCGCACCTATGAGGTTCACCGAACCGAGGAAGAACATGTTGGTGATAAGGTTCTCAAGGGGAGTCTTTACAAAAATGAGGTCAACGAAAGGGTATAGAAAGGTTATAGCAAGAGAAGAGGCAAGCGAATAGTAGAACCTGAGAGCGGAAAGGGTGTAAGCGTAGAAGAGAACAAGCATGAGACCTGCATAGTATAGGTGGGACTTGTAAGGGTGGGCAACATATATCATCGCCACTATGCCTAAGCCACCTACCACCACAAGAAAGGAATGAAGGAGCTGAAGTAAACTTTCGTTGTTTATGCGGAAGCTAAGGAATATGAACAGAAGCCCTAAGGGAATAACGAGGACAAACCTTATGAACCAGAGTTTGAGGGCTACCTCTGGAAAGACTATCATGTCAAGTATCCCAAAGACTGCGTAGAGTAAGACCCCGAGGGAGGCTGCTATCCTCATCTGCCATATGTACTTGCTCAGGTAGTACCGAAGGAAAGCCCTCTCTACAATGGGGGAGAAGTTGAGGAATGTCAGCCCTCTACCGAACTCCCTGACTATCTGGGACTCATCCCTTACAGCTGTTACGTCAAAGAAGTGCTCAAACTCTTCAAGGACCTTTCTATCTTCTTCCATTCGCAAGTTTACTTTCTATCATCCCTATTATCTCGTCATAGACGCTTTTCACCTCATCCGCGAGTCTTACAAGGCTCTCCACACCTATGGAAAGAGCCTGCTCATAGACAGGCTTTACCTGCTTCTCATAGTATTCCTTGTACTCCCTTAGGTCGTACTCAAGCTCGTCGGGTTCAAGCTCATCTATAAGATTGAGATACTCCTCCCTCCTTATCTTTATCGCTATCAGGAAGTTCTTGAGCTCCGCCCTTATGTCTCCTCTATCCAGACCCGCTTTTCTAAAATCTCCCATAGCACGCTCCTTAAAACATGTGTCCGAGCTTGTCCTTCTTGGTGGTCAGATACACCCTGTTGTGGGGCGTGGGTTCTGTCTTTATGGGGACCCTCTCCACTACCTCAAGTCCAAAGCCCTCAAGGGCTACTATCTTCCTCGGGTTGTTGGTCATGAGTCTCATCTTCCTAACACCGAGGTCAAGGAGTATCTGAACACCGACTCCGTAATTCCTGAGGTCGGGCGGATAGCCCAGCTTCTCGTTCGCCTCAACAGTATCGTATCCTTTCTCCTGAAGCTCGTAAGCCTTTATCTTGTTAGCTATGCCTATTCCTCTGCCCTCATGACCGAGTATGTAAACGAGAACACCCTTACCCTCCTGAGCTATCTTCTCAAGGGCTCTCTCCAGCTGAGGTCTGCAGTCACACCTCATAGAACGGAAAACGTCTCCCGTAAGACACTCGGAGTGAACCCTTACCAGAACAGGCTCCTCTTCCTTCCACTCCCCCATCGTGAGGGCTACTTGCTCCTCCCCCGTGAGCTTGTGCCTGTAAGCGTGTATCCTGAAGGTGCCCCATGGTGTGGGAAGGTGGGCGGTTGCAACTCTCTCCACAAGGCGCTCCTTCTTGAGTCTATACCTTATCAGGTCCGCTATGGTGATTATCTTGAGGTTGTGCTCCTTAGCGAACTCTATCAGGTCCGGAAGGCGTGCCATGGTTCCGTCTTCCTTCATTATCTCGCATATAACCCCCGCTGGGTAGAGTCCCGCGAGCTTGGCAAGGTCAATGGAGGCTTCTGTATGTCCAGCCCTCTCAAGTACGCCCCCGGGTCTCGCCCTCAGGGGGAAGACGTGCCCAGGTCTTATGAAATCGGAGGGCTTTGCCTCAGGGCTTATGGCGAGCCTTATTGTCTTAGCCCTGTCGTAAGCAGATATTCCCGTTGTGGTCCCGTGCTTTGGGTGGGCATCAATGGAGACGCAAAAGTAGGTTCCCTTCGGGTCCGTGTTCCTGTGAGCCATCGGGTAGAGGTCAAGCTCATCGCAACGCTCCGGAGTAAGGGATAGGCAGATAAGCCCCCTTCCGTACTTAGCCATAAAGTTTATCGCTTCGGGGGTAACCTTCTCCGCAGCCATCACGAGGTCACCTTCGTTCTCCCTATCAGGGTCATCAACGACTATGACCATCCTCCCCTCTTTTATATCCTCAACAGCCTCCTCAACGGTGTTGAAGACCTGCTCCTCCTTCATTCCTTACCTCCGCGGTCCTTTAATTTCTCCCTGACCTCCTTTATAACCCTGTCAATCAAGCTCTCCCTGTAGGGAGCCTCCTCAACAACCCTCACCTCCCTACCGAGGAACTTGCTCGCTACCCAGTTTACAACCTCAGGTCCCCAGTGGGTAAAAATGTGGTCTGTTATTATGAAGACGATCGCAAAGTAGAGGATATACCTCAGCATATAGATAAAGATAGGTCTGAAGCAAAGAAAGAAAAGCTATGCCTACTCAGAGAGAACCTCTTCAGCTCTCCTCGCCCTCTGAATTATCCTGACGACAACCCACCTCTTGGTCTTTGAGAGGGGTCTTGTCTCCCTTATCTCAACTACATCCCCGACCCTGCACTCGTTCTTCTCATCGTGGGCGTGGTACTTTTTACTCTTGATTATGTGCTTCCCGTAAAGGGGATGGGGGACCCTTCTGTCAACCCTAACGACAACCGTCTTGTCCATCTTGTCGGACACCACAACACCTACAAGGTGTTTCCTCTTCTCGTTCCACTTCTTCTCAGCCATCAGCCTTCACCTCTCAGCTCTTTCTCCCTTATAACCGTTAGGACCCTCGCTATATCCCTTCTGAGCTTCCTGACAGCCATAGGATTATCCAGCCCGGAGACCTTCTGTTTGAACCTGAGCTTGAGGAGCTCCATTTTGAGCTCATCTACTTTCTTTCTGAGTTCATCTACCTTCATCTTTCTAAGCTCAGCAGTCTTCATACCGTGAATCCTCCAGCCTTCACAAGCCTGGTCTTTATTGGTAGCTTTGCTGATGCAAGCCTGAAGGCTTCCTCCGCCACCTCTTCGGGAACACCTGAGAACTCAAACATTATCCTACCAGGCTTGACGACCGCAACGAAGCCTTCAGGGTCTCCCTTACCACCACCCATTCTGACCTCGTTGGGTTTCTTTGTGTAAGGTTTGTCGGGGAATATCCTTATCCAGACCTTTGCTCCCTTCTTGAGTGCCCTCACCAGAGCTACCCTGACAGCCTCTATCTGCCTCTGGGTTATCCAAGCCCTGTCAAGAGCCTGTATCCCGTACTCTCCGAAGGCTACCTTGTTCCCCCTCAAGGATTTACCCTTGAGGCTTCTTCTCTGTTGCTTCCTGAACTTGGTCTTCTTAGGCTGAAGGAACATCTCTTACACCTCCTGGGATACCTTTGCCAGGTCCTCCTCAATCTTCTTGAGGACCTCCTCCTTCTGCCCCTCAAGTATGTCTCCTTTATAAACCCAAACTTTGACGCTCAGTATTCCGTACTTCGTGTAGGCTGTCGCAAAGCCGTAATCTATATCAGCCCTCAGGGTCTGGAGGGGCATCCTTCCGACGAGGAACCATTCCTTCCTCGCAAGCTCCGCGCCACCTATCCTTCCCTTTACCTGTATCTTCACACCCTTAGCCCCTGACTTCAGGGCGTTGTCTATCGCTCTCTTCATAGCCCTCCTGTGGGATACCCTCCTCTCTATCTGGAGTGCTATATCCTCTGCTATTAGCTGGGCATCCATCTCCGGAACCTTAACCTCAGCGACGTTTATGGTCACTTCCTTTCCTGGGACCATCTTCTCTATGGTCTTCTTAAGGAGTTCAACCTCCTGACCTTTTCTTCCTATTATGATGGCTGGTCTTGCAGCGTGTATCCTTATCTTGAGCTTGTCAACTATCCTCTCTATCTCTACCCTTGATATTCCTGCTATCCTGTACCTGTTTTTTATGTATTCTTTTATCTTCAGGTCCTCGTGGAGGGTATTGGCGTAGTCCCTCTTTGAGGCGTACCATTTCATATCCCAGCTCTTAGTGACCCCAAGCCTGAAGCCTATCGGATGTGTTTTCTGTCCCATAAATCAGTCCTCCTGTTCTTCCTCTTTTTCAGCCAGAACTATTGTAATGTGGGAGAGCCTCTTTCTGAGCATTGTAGCCCTCCCGTGAGCTCTGGGGAGCCACTTCCTGAACATGGGTCCCCTGTCAGCAACCGCTTTCTTAATATACAACCTGTCAAGGTCAAGCCCTTTCTGCTCTGCGTTTGCTATGGCGCTCTTGAGAAGGTTCTCAACTATACGGGCTCCCTTTTTGGGCATCACCTTCAAGAGGTATAGAGCCTCTCCCACGTCCTTGCCGTGTATATGGCTCAGAACAAGCCTCGCCTTCAGGGGCGATATCCTTGCATACCTGAGCACAGCTATTGCCTCGTCTTCCCTGTAACCTTCTCTCTGGCTCTTGTCCTTTATCTTCAGCTGTCCCATATCATGCACCTCACTTCTTCTTCACCACTTTAGCGCTCTTTTCTGGATGCCCCCTGAAGGTTCTCGTAGGGGCGAACTCTCCAAGCTTGTGCCCCACCATCTCCTGGGTTATGTAAACGGGAACAAAGGTCTTCCCGTTGTGAACCGCTATCGTGTGTCCAACGAACTCAGGAATTATTGTTGTTGATCGGGAGTAGGTCTTGACAACCTTCCTCTCTCCGGTCTCGTTCATCTGCTTTATCTTTCTCCAGAGCTTTGGATGAACCCATGCTTTCTTGTTGACGAGGTCCCTGAACTGCTGATAGGTCTCTTCGTACTTCTTTATCCTCCTCTCTATGAGCTCAGGGTCTCCCTTCTTCTGAGCTTCCCTAACCTTTTTGTGAAGCCTGTGGATCCTTTTGTAAAGTCTGTAAAAGCTGTCAAGGTCTTCTATAAGCCTGTTTCTTTTGTTCCAAGAGCCTCTAAAACCCATTAGAGCGGCCTCCCGTCTCTGCGTGTGATTATAAACTTATCGGAGTACTTCCTTCCTCTCCTCGTCTTGTAACCCTTTGTCTTCCATCCCCAGGGAGACTCGGGATGCTTACCTCTCGTCCTTCCCTCACCACCACCGTGGGGGTGGTCAACGGGGTTCATAGCAGTTCCCCTCACGAAGGGTCTCCAGCCGAGCCATCTTGCCCTCCCAGCCTTCCCGAGCTTTATAAGCTCATGTTCAGCGAGACCAACC
>JALSTO010000310.1 GCA_026983685.1 Aquificaceae bacterium
TGCAGTGAAGGTTACAGCCGGGTGTAGCTATGGTAAGGGTCGCATGTCCGGGATAGAAGTGAAAGAGAGGCTTCTTCTCAACAGGGTCGATCGCTGCGGAGACCAATGAGCCGTATGTATAGGTGTATAGCTCACCGCTGTGGTTTACCCTTACACCGCAGGCTCCTACCTGCCCTTGCTTTAGCTCACACTTCACCGGGCAGAGATAACACTCAACCTTGCCATCAACAGGCTTCCAAAACTTCGCTAACGTTTTCATACCTTATAATTTACTGCTCAGAAAATATAAGTCTATATTTTTAAATTTGGTGGGAGGGCTTGCCCTTACCCCAACGGCGTAATATATGGAAGCCATAGGTTAAAATAATTCCATGTACTTTCAAGAGATAATAATGGAGCTTCACAGGTTCTGGGCGCGTAAGGGGTGTCTCATATGGCAACCCTACGATGTGGAAGTTGGTGCCGGCACTATGAACCCCGCAACCTTCCTGAAGGTTCTCGGAAAACAGCCTTGGAACGTAGCCTACGTTGAGCCTTCCCGCAGACCTCAGGACGGCAGGTACGGGGAGAACCCGAACCGCCTTCAGCACTACTACCAGTTTCAGGTGATACTCAAACCAGCTCCGGAGGATCCGCAGGAGATATACCTTGAGAGCCTTGAGCACTTGGGCATAAACGTCAGGGACCACGATGTGAGGTTCGTTGAGGACGACTGGGAGTCTCCCACCCTTGGAGCCTGGGGTCTCGGCTGGGAAGTCTGGCTTGACGGAATGGAGATAACCCAGTTCACCTACTTCCAGCAGGCTGGGGGGCTTGACCTTGATGAGATATCGGTTGAGATAACCTACGGGCTTGAGAGAATAGCTATGTACATACAGGAGGTGGACAGCGTCTTTGATATAGAATGGAAGGAAGGAGTAACTTACGGAGATATATTCCGCAGGGCGGAGTGGGAGTGGAGCACGTACAACTTTGAAAAGGCGGACCAGAAGATGCTCTTTGAACTCTTCAACATGTACGAGAGGGAGTCAAAGAGGCTCGTGAAAGAAAGGCTCGTTCTCCCAGCCTACGATTATCTCCTGAAGTGTTCCCATACATTCAACCTACTTGATGCCAGGGGAGCCATATCCGTTCAGGAGAGGGCAAGGTACATAAGGAGAATGAGTCAAACCGCCAGGGAGATAGCCCAGCTCTATCTTGAACTCATGGGGTGAGATCACGTAAGAAAGCCATTCCTGTTGTAGGGATTACCTTCTAAGAAGGTCCGAAAGCATCTGAATGACTGTATCAATCCTGTGGTTTATCTGGACTATTTCCTGTCTGAGCTGAGCGGTTTGATTGTCTATCTTCTCATCAAGCCTCTTTATTTCATTTCTGAGCTGAGCTGTCTGATTGTCTATCTTCTCATCGAGTCTCTTTATCTCATTCCCAAGCTGACCTATTTCCTGTCTGAGCTGGCCCATCTCACCCCTTAGCTGGCCTATTTCTCCCCTCAGCTGACCGGTCTGGTTATCTATCTTCTGGTTAATGTACTTGAAGTCCTCTTCCCTCTTCCTCTCAAGCTCTTCTATCTTGGAGATTATCTCCTTCGTCCTTTCGTCAACTACTTCATAGACAAGCTCAAGGGTTACCTTCCTGACCAGTCCCTTTGCCCTCTCAAAGACCATACCTATATGTTCTTCTGAAACTTCCCGAATGTCAAGCGGATGGCAATTCGGGTTAATATATTGGTAGCCATGAGAGATCTCCTCATTGAGATAGGAACGGAGGAACTACCCCCTTCGGTTATAAAGCCATCCCTCAGCCACTTAGCTCAGAAGGTCTCCGAGATCCTCGGAGCGCAGGTGAAGACCTACGGAACACCGAGGAGGCTAACTCTCTATGTTGAAGCCTTTGCGGACAGAAAGGACAAGAAGGAGGAAGTCATCTTCGGACCTCCCTGGAAAGTAGCCTTTGATGAGGAGGGGAAGCCCACCAAGGCTCTGATCGGATTTCTGAAAAGATACGGCGCAAAACCAGAGGATGTCTTCAAGGAAAAGAAGGGAAAGGGGGAGTACGTGGCTCTTAAGATCATTCATGAGGAAAAAAGCAAGCTTGAACTTCTTAGAGAATCCTTTGAGGAAATGCTTCTCTCCGTCCCTCTGCCCAAGAGGATGAGATGGACCTCCGACAGGAGGATAACCTTCTCAAGACCCATCAGGTGGCTTTTGGCACTCTATGGAGATGAGGTTCTTGATCTCAGGTTCGGAGAGCTCCGGGCGGGCAGAAGGACTAAAGGGCACCGCTTTCTCTCCGATGGCTGGATTGAGCTCGGAAAGGCGGAGGAGTATTTCCAGAAGCTAAGAGAAAACTACGTTATACCCTCTCAGGAGGAGAGGAGAGAGCTGATACTTGCATCCCTGAAGAAGGAATCTGAGAAACTCGGTGCTCAGCCTCTCTATCCAGAGGACCTTGTGGAGGAGGTTACAAACCTCGTTGAGTTTCCCTTCCCCGTAGTTGGCAGTTTTGAAGAAAAGTTCCTTGAGCTACCCGATAGGGTTATAGTCACGGTTGCAGCGCACCACCAGAGGTTCTTCTGCCTGAAAAGAGGAGACAGGCTCATCAGCCACTTTATAGGTATAAGCAACAACGAGCCAAAGACCGACCTTATAAAGAGGGGTTATGAGAAAGTGCTGAGGGCGAGGCTTGAAGATGCCCTCTTCTTCTACAGGGAGGACCTAAAAAAAAGGCTTGAGGACCTCGTCCCTAAGCTAAGCGGTATCCTCATCCATCCCAAGATAGGCACTATGCTAGACAAGGTAGAGAGGCTTAAAAAGCTGGTCAGGTTTCTGTGTGAGAAGCTCTCCTGTGATGAAGAAAGGCTCTCCAAGGCGGAGAGGGCGGTCTATCTCTCCAAGGCGGACCTTCTTACGGAGATGGTCAAGGAGCTTGATGAACTCCAGGGCTACATGGGATACATTTACGCTCTGAAGCAGGGTGAGGATGAGGAGGTAGCGAGGGCTCTCTACGAACAGTACAAGCCCTCTTCCCCTGAGGACGAGCTTCCCCAGACCTTTACTGGTGCGCTCCTCTCCCTTGCGGACAAGATAGACGACCTCGTGAGCTTCTTCTCTGCGGGAGAGGTTCCCAAAGGGAGCTCCGATCCCTACGGTCTCAGGAGGTCAGCCTTCGGAATCCTCAGGATAATAACAGACAGGAAATGGGACCTTGACCTCAGAGAAGTCTTAGATCTCTATGAAGCGAAGAACACGGAAGAGCTTGAAAAGTTTCTTTCCCAGAGGCTTGAGAGCCTCCTTGAAGGATACCGCTACGACATAGTCAGAGCTGTTCTCAAGGTTGTGAGCCCCTTCAGACCCTTAGAGGTAATAAGGAAGGTAGAGGAGCTGAGCAAAATCAGGAACAGCAGGGATTTTATTGATATATACGAAGGTTACAGAAGAGTTGCTAAAATATTACCTAAGGAGTGGGAGAGCACACAGGTGAAAGAGGAGCTCCTCAAAGAGAGAGAAGAGATAGAGCTGTGGAGGGCTGTGAGGGAGCTGGAGATGAGAGGTCCTACCCTTAAAGACCTGGCTAACCTCAGAAAAAAGATAGACGATCTCTTTGACAAGGTTCTGATAATGGACAAGAGGGAAGAGATAAAGAATAACAGGCTCTCCCTTCTTATGAGGGTTAAACAGCTCTTCAACAGGTATGCGGACTTCAGTGAGGTAGTTATTCAGGAGGTATAAGAATGAAGAAGGAAGCCCTTGTCCTCTGGCTGGATGAGCTCACCATTGAAGACATACCGATAGCGGGTGGTAAGAACGCCTCCCTCGGAGAGATGATAAGGAACCTGAGCCCCATGGGAATAAACATACCTTACGGCTTTGTTGTCACCTCAACCGCCTACTACAGATTTCTGGACTACAACAACCTGAGGGACAAGATAAGGGAGACCCTCAGGGGCCTTAATGTGGATGATGTTGCCGACCTTGCCCGCAGGGGCTACAGCGTCAGGGAGCTTATAAAGGGCGGGGAGTTTCCCGAAGAGCTTGAGGAACTGATAAAGGACTACTACAACAGGCTGTCGGAGAGATATGGAACCCATGCGGTTGACGTGGCTGTGCGCTCTTCCGCTACAGCGGAGGATTTGCCCGATGCCTCCTTTGCAGGACAGCAGGAGACCTACCTCAACGTTGTGGGAGCGGAGAACGTTCTCACAGCTATAAAGAACTGCTTCGCTTCCCTGTTTACCGACAGGGCTATATCCTACAGGGAGTCCTTCGGCTTTGACCACTTCAACGTCGGCATAGCTGTAGGTGTTCAGAAGATGGTCAGATCCGACCTTGGTGCTTCGGGAGTTATGTTCACCTTAGACACGGAGACGGGCTTCAGGGATGTTGTAGTTATAAACGCCATATACGGTCTGGGAGAGCTGATAGTCCAGGGGATGGTAACTCCAGATGAGTACATGGTCTTCAAGCCCACCTTTCAGAATGGGTACTCCGCAATAATTGAGAAGAAGCTCGGGAAAAAGGACAGGAAGATGGTCTATGGAAGTGGAGAGGAGAGGACGAAGATAGTCAACGTTCCCCTTGCGGATCAGAAGAGGTTTGCCTTGGAGGATGAGGAGATACTCAAGCTCGCGGAGTGGGGAATTCTTATAGAAAAACACTACTCTGAGAAGAAGGGAAAGTGGACACCTATGGATATAGAGTGGGCGAAAGACGGCAAGATGAACGAGCTCTTCATAGTTCAGGCAAGACCCGAGACCGTGCACTCCCGAAAGGAAGAGAACATCATAAAAGTTTACAGGATACTTGAGCCAGAAAATGTGAGGGAGAAGAAGAGGCTCGTTAAGGGGATAGCGGTTGGGGACAAGATAGCAACGGGTAGAGTTAGGGTTCTCTTTGACCTAAAAGACGCAGAGAGTTTTGAAGAAGGAGATGTTCTTGTAACCGATATAACCGACCCCGACTGGGAGCCGATAATGAAGAAGGCTTCCGCCATAGTCACAAACAGGGGAGGAAGAACAGCCCACGCCGCGATAGTTGCAAGGGAGCTCGGCATACCTGCCGTCGTCGGAACGGGGAATGCAACGGAAGTACTCTCCAATGGTATGGAGGTTACGGTATCCTGTGCGGAAGGAGAAACGGGTTACGTTTACGAAGGCTACCTAAAGTACGAGGTTGAGGAGATAAACATATCTGAGCTTCCAAGACCCAAGACGAAGATAATGATGAACGTCGGAAACCCCGAGTCCGCCTTCAAGCATGCATCCCTTCCCAATGACGGCGTAGGACTGGCAAGGGAAGAGTTCATAATAGCTAACTACATAAAGATCCATCCCCTTGCCCTGATACATTACGATGAGATAAAGGAGCTGTACGAGAAGCTCTCCTCCCTCGGGCTCGTTGATGATAGGGGTTTCGTGACCTTCAGAGCTATCTACGCCCATGCCAACGGACCACTGAAGGAAAAGCTCGCCAAGGGAAAGGAGAAGAGAAACATAAACCTCAAAAGACTCTTAGAGGACATAGACAGATACACCTTCGGCTATGATGACAAGAAAACCTACTACATAAAGAAGCTTTCCTACGGGGTTGCGAAGATATCTGCAGCCTTCTACCCAAACCCTGTCATAGTTAGATTTTCGGACTTCAAATCCAACGAATACGCCAACCTCATAGGTGGACAGCTCTTTGAGCCCGAGGAAGAGAACCCCATGATAGGCTGGAGAGGTGCCTCAAGGTACTACTCTCCCATATTCAAGGAAGCCTTCGGTATGGAGTGTCAGGCTATCCTCAGGGTCAGGAACAAGATGGGTTTGACCAACACGAAGGTCATGATCCCCTTCTGCAGAACACCTGAAGAGGGGGAGAAGGTCCTCAGCGTGATGGAGGAGTTCGGGCTCAAGAAAGGTGACAATGGTCTTGAAGTCTATGTCATGGCTGAACTCCCGAGCAACGTGGTTCTGGCAGACATATACGCGGACATATTTGATGGATTCTCAATAGGCTCAAACGATCTCACCCAGCTGACACTCGGCATAGACAGGGATTCCGAGCTCGTCGCCCATCTTTACGATGAGAGGAATGAAGCTGTGAAGAGGCTCATAGCCCAGCTTATAGCTACCGCAAGGGAGAAAGGAAAGAAGGTGGGCATCTGCGGTCAGGCTCCTTCGGACTTCCCCGATTTTGCCCAGTTCTTGGTGGAAAAGGGTATTGATAGTATATCCCTCAACCCGGACTCAGTCCTTAAAACACTGCTTGCAGTTGCCGAAATGGAAAAGAAGATGGGGGTAGCGAAATGAAACTGGCACTTAAAATGCCAGACTTGGGGAAGGTATTCAGAAGGACAAGGACGGGGCTCTCGGTTTACATGACCAGCAAGGTCTTCAGGGTTCTTGAGCTTGACTCCGAAAAGCGTCCCGTCTTTGAACCCGTTGAGTTCGTCTTTGAGCATGAGACGGAGGAGGAGAGGAGGAAGGCTATATCCAACGTCATAGAGAAGCACGGGCTTAAGGGTAAAGAGGTCGTTAGCTGTCTTACCGCGGATGAAGGAATCCTCAAATTCCAGAGGTTCCCCGTTGCCATGTCAAAGAAGGACCTGCTGGAAGCTATAGACTGGAACATAAAGGCTGAAACCCAGCAGATAAAGGAAGAGACTATTTACGATTACTACTTCCTTGAAAAGGAGCCCGACGACAAGTACATAAGGGTGGTCATAACGATAGCCAGAAAGAGCTCTGTTGATAAGCTCAAGGAAGCGCTCAAGAGCTTCGGTCTTCAGCCAAAGATAATTGATTACGAGATAGTTGACATAATAAACTACGGCATAGTCAACAACCTTCCACCGCCCTTCTCAATCCTTTACATTGACTATCACGAGAGCATTCTAACCTACTACTCAAAGAACTCCATCTCATACAACAAGATAGACTTCAACTACAGGCATTATCAGGAGACCCAGGACCCCACCATCCTTGATACATTCATGATAGAGGTCAGGAATCTCCTCGTTATAAATGAGATATCCAACATATATTTAGCGGGTTCGGTTATATCCGACGAGGCTACCCTTGAGAACATAATGATGAACCTGCCTGTTCTCGGGATACTTGACCTGGAACATGTGCCACCGAGCTTCTTCATTCCTTACGTGCTCTCAATGAGGGGGTTGGAGGAGTGAGATGATAAGGATAAACCTTATAAAAAAGGAGAAGAGAGGCATCTCCATCCCGAGCATATCCCTTGCAAGGCTCAGAACTCTTGACGTAAAGGAGCT
>JALSTO010000311.1 GCA_026983685.1 Aquificaceae bacterium
CACAGGAGGTCTAAGAAGGGGATAGCCTTCCTTCCCCAAGAACACACCCTCTTTGAGGACCTGACTGTCCTTGAGAACCTGCTGATATTCCTTGAGTTCTTTACCCAGAGCAGAGAAGAAGCCATCACGGTGGCGGAGACTCTTCTTGAAGACTTCGGTCTTCTGAACCTTATGAACCAGAAGGCTTACACCCTTTCGGGTGGTCAGAAGAGACGCCTTGAAATAGCCAGAAGCCTTATAACGAAGCCCAAGTACCTGTTTCTGGACGAGCCCTTCGCAGGACTCGACCCCATAATAGTTAGCGACATAAGGAGCATGGTCAGGAGCCTGAAGCATCAGGACATAGGCATCCTCGTCACTGACCACAACGTCAGGGAGACGATAAGCATGGTGGACAGGGTTTACATAATATCCGAGGGAAAGGTCATAGCCAAGGGAAGACCCGCTGAGGTGATAGAGCTTAAGGAGGTGAGAAAGACCTATCTGGGGGAGGACTTCAGGCTATAGTTTTGTTCCTGAAGTAAAAGCCCTGACCGAACCTCACACCGAGCTCCTTGACCACCCTGAGGTCCTCCTCTTTCTCTATGAACTCCGCTATCAGGTCTATCCCCAGCTTCTCGGTGAGAACCTTTATTCCCATGAGTATCGCTCTGTTGTAAGGGTCCCTGTGGGCGTTTTTCACAAAGGAGCCATCAAGTTTTATCAGGTTTATGTACTTTACGAAGCGTCTCATCTGGGATATGGAGGAATAACCGCTCCCAAAGTCATCTATGACAATGCCAAAGCCCATATCTTTAAGCTCCCTTATTGAGGAGAGCGCCTTCTCCATGTTGAGGAAGTCTTCCCGCTCGGTTATCTCAACAAAGACCCTTGCCCTCTGGTGTTTAGGAACTTTGCTCAGCTCCGTGAATATGGAGCCCCTGTCAAGGGATCTCGGCGAGATGTTTATAAGAAGGAAGCAGTACTGAAGGTCTTTCCTCTGGAGAAGCTGGATCACCTCCTTCACCGTCCTTCTGTCAATCTCCTCTATCAGGCTCATGTCCTCTATGTACCTTATGTAAGCTCCCATTGGGTAGAGCCTTCCCTCATCAACCACCCTGAAGAGGAGCTCGTATCCGAAAACCGTATCCCTCTTCAGGTCATAGACGGGTTGGAGCTCGTAAGCGATTGAGTCATTCATGATGAACCCTTTGAGCTCTCTCTCCTTCCTGAACCTCTCAAGGAAGCTCTCCCTGTCCTCCCTTCCCTCAAGAACCGCGGTCTTGTCCTTTCCCTCCCTCTTCGCCTTGTAAAGGCTTATGTCCGCAACGCTCAGCAACTCCTGAGGATCATCGGTGTCATCAGGAAAGCTTGCAACTCCAAGGCTGACGGTCACGTATATCAACCCATCGCCCTGAAGCTCAACGCTTGTCTTTTTAACCTTATTCCTTATCCTCTCCGCCAGCTCGTAGGCTCCCCGCTTGTCCGTTTCAGGGCAGAGGATCGCAAACTCTTCGCCTCCGTATCTGTAAAGGGTGTCGCTCTCCCTGACGCTGGTTTTCAAGACCGATGCTATCTTCTTAAGGACCTCATCCCCGACCACGTGACCGTAAGTATCGTTTATTCCTTTGAAGTTGTCTATGTCCAGCATTATCAGGCTCAGGTTCTTGCCATATCTCCTCGCTATCCTCCCGTACCTTTCAAGGTCGTGCCAGAGCATCCTCCTGTTGGCTATCCTCGTGAGAGGATCGGTTGTTGCGAGGTGGGTGAGTCTCACGGTGCTGAAGAGGTGCTGGCATATAACCTTGAGGTAGCTCTCGTTTATTGGATCAAGCTCCTTTTCCAGAGAGAGGACGACCCCACCAACTGTTGACTCGTCCACCCTGAAAAGAGCTGTGGTGTATCGCCTTCCTTCAAACTCCTCCCTCAGACAGATAGGTTCATCGGAGCCTTCGGGGAATCTGTCCTTATTCTTACTGTAAACGCTCAGAAGCTCATCGGTAGCCTTTTCTTCGGAGCTGACCCAGTAGAGTGGACTTCCCCTCTCGGTATCCTCCACTATGAGGAGGGAGGCTCTTGAACCGAAGATACTGTCAACCCTGTAGAGAACCTCCTTAACAAAGTCCTCAACTTCTTCCGAGGAGTCGGGGCTGGTGAGGGCGGTGTCAAGGATGAGCTCAAGCTTGTCCAACCTTGTACGGGTCTCTTCCGCAAAGCTCTTCAGAAGTCTGGCTATGCTACCGAATTCATCCTTGGCTTCAAGCATGTCCGAGAAGTCCACGTCGTAGTTACCCCTCTCAAGCTCGCTGACCGTTTCCCTGAGCCTGCGTATGGGGTAGGTTATGAGCTTTGCCCAGAGGAGGTAGGAGACCGCTAAGAAGAGTATGAAGGTCAGGTAGAGCCTGAAGTAGAGGAGAACCCTCTCACCAACGAGGGTTGAGATTATGTTCCTGTAGGGGACCACAACGTACATGCTCGCGTTGGAGTAGTTGTTTTCGTAGGTAACGAGTATATCCTCTTCTCCCACATCGGGTTTCTTTCCGAAGTAAAACTCCGCTCCGTACTTGGCTATAGCTCCCAGCCTCTTTGAGAGTATGCTCTCAATCTGTGGAACCCTGTGACAGAAGAAGAAGCTTCTATCCCCTTGCTTGATAACGGCTATACCCAGCCAGTCTTCGGGAAAGAGATAGAAGTAAAGCTTTTTGTTCCCAGAACTTCTGAGTGCCTCTTCAGCCCTGCTCCTCTCAACCCTTCCCTTCAGAAAACCTTTACTCCCGTAGCACTCTAAAAAGCTTCCCAGAAGGGGGGTAAGGACATTCCTGTCCTTTTCAAGAAAGCTCAGCAGGGATAGGTCAGCCTTGAATATCTCTAGGATAACGTTCCTTATAGCTGTTGTCCGGAACATAGCAGCCCTCTCGGCGGCGAGCTCTATCTCACTCCTTACCTCCTTAACCGAGTGGGTGACATCAATCAGGAAGGCGAGGAACATTGATATGAATATCAGTAGGGTGAAGAGGAGAACAACCTTTATAGGGTAGCTCTTGATGTTGAGCCTTTCTTCAATAAACCTGTTTACTCGGGAGAAGAGCCTCATTCCGCAGGAGAGAAAATGATATCAGAATTGGTAGCTCTTTTCATCGCTCCAGCCACCGCAGTAGTAAAGAGCCTTCTCCCTGGGAAGCATTCTCTCCGCAGAGCTGAGCATGTAAAGGAGGTCAAAAGGCATCATGTCCGAGCCGAATATCATGTCAACACCAAGACTATCCAGCATATCAAGGGGGACTACCCTCCCGAAGCGTTCCTCTCCAAGGGCGGTGATGTAGGTGTCCTTGAAGAAATCTCGGAAGTTAGGCTGGAGGCAGAGGAGAAGGTTCATCTCTTTAGCCCTGATAGCCTGCTCCCTGTCAATGAGAAGGGCATGCTCTATCCTGTGGTACTTGAGCCTTGGCTTTGCTTTCTCAAAGGCTCTGAGGCATTCCTCAACAGCCCCGTCCCCTATGGCATGGAGGGCAACCCTTAGCCCCTCCTCCTCAAGCTCTCTAATGACCCTCTCTATATCTTCAGCGTTTACGAAGAGGTTTCCCCTCCATCCTTTTCTGTCCTTGTAGGGCTCTTTCAGGTAGGCGGTCCTCGCCCCTACGGAGCCGTCAACGAAGAGCTTTACCCATCCAAGGGAGATATTTTCGTACCTTTTACCCTTCATAAGTTCCAACACATCCCTGTAGTGTTCGTAGTAAGGCATCAGGACCACCCTGATAGGAAGCTCCTCGGAGAGCTCTAAGTAGTGGAGAGCTATCTCGTAATCAACGAAGTCATGAACCTCAGCTATGCCCATCTCCCCAGCCCTCATGCAGGCTTGCCTCAGGAGCTCCCTCATCTTACTGCCCCTCGGCTTGAGCCTATCAACGATCTCCCAAAGAAGAGAATCCCTCAGGTAGCCCCTTTCCTCGTCAAACAGTTCCCCTCCCTTTATTCCAAGCTCCTCTATCAGCCTTCTGTTTGCCACGCCCACATGGGCGTCCATCCTGAGCAAGAGAATGGGTCTGTCTATCGGATCTATGTCCCTCCTCAGAAGGGGTCTTCCGAACATACTCTCATCCCACCCCCAGGCTATCCTCACATCGCTTCTTTTCAGAAAATCAGCGAGCTCCTCAACAGACCTAATGTTTTCAAAGGGGACTGTCTTGAGGGCTAAAAGCTCCATATGGGTGTGAGCATCTATCAACCTCATGGTTTAAAATTAAGTAGGGGAGATTGATGGTGAAGAAGGATATTGACTGCAAGCTGAGGGAGAAGATAGAGAGCGGTCAGCCTTTGAGTGAGGGGGAGTACAGAGAGCTCGGGGAGATAGTCAAGGATGTTCTCACATTCATGGCTAAGGAGAAGATAATACCCTCTCCTCAGAACTACGAGAGGTGGTTCAGGATATTCTGTTATGCAAGGGAGAACAATCTGAGCCTGAGCAAGAGCGAGCTCGTTGATATATACCTTGACCTGTACCAGATCAAGGATGATATAGATGCGGAGTCCGTTAATGTTGTTGAGAGGATAGCGGAGGACCTTTTCAACGAGATACAGCAGGTGTTAAGGTCTGTATCCGAGCATCACAGGGGTATATCGGAGAGCGGGCAGAAGCTGGAGGAGATGGCTGTTTCCCTCCAGACTCAGGACATCCAGAGGGTTCTGAGCAGGATAATGAACGAGGTAAGGGGACTCAAGAACGTCAACAGGAAGTTCATCCAGAAACTTGAGGAGCAGAGGACTGAGATAGAAAGGCTGAAGGACGAACTCAGAAGGGTAAAGGAGGAGGCGAGCATAGACCCCCTCACTGGTCTCAGGAACAGGAGGTCCTTTGAAAGGGCTCTCAGCGAATTCTTCAGGGACTTCAAGAAGTTTGGCTACCCGTTCTCGGTGATAATGTTTGACCTTGATGACTTCAAGGAGATAAACGACACCTATGGACACCTTGCGGGAGACAAGGTCCTGAAGGAGATAGGGAATATACTGAGGAACTATCTGAGAGCCAAGGACGTTCCCGCGAGAACGGGCGGGGAGGAGTTCACAATAATCCTGCCGGGCATAACAAGGGAAGAAGCCCTCATGGTGGCGGAGAGGCTCAGGAAGGTTATAGCCAATTATGCTGTTGAGTATGAGGGCAAGAAGATAAGTCCAACGGCGAGTTTCGGCGTTGCTGAGGTCACACCTGATACCGAGTCTCCTGAGGAACTGATAAGGGTTGCGGACGAGAATCTATACAGAGCCAAGAGGCAGGGGAAGAACGCTGTTGTGGGTTAAGCCACCTCCTCTTTCTTAAGATACTTCCTCAGATACGTACCCGTGTAGGAGTCAGGAGCCTCAGCTATCTCCTCGGGCGTACCGACCGCCACCACCTCACCTCCTCTTTCACCACCTTCTGGACCGAGGTCAATGACCCAGTCCGCGCACTTTATAACGTCAAGGTTGTGCTCTATAACTACAACGGTGTTGCCCCTGTCAACGAGCCTCTGGAGAACGTCTATAAGCTTTCTTATGTCGTCCATGTGAAGACCCGTCGTGGGTTCATCAAGCAGATATAGGGTTCTCCCCGTCTCCCTCTTTGAGAGCTCCCTTGCGAGCTTTATCCTCTGCGCCTCTCCTCCAGAAAGGGTAGGTGCGGGCTGTCCGAGTCTCAGATAACCGAGTCCGACGTCTCTCAGAAGCTGAAGCTTTCTCCTGAGGGAAGGTATGTTCTCAAAGAACTCGTACGCTTCGTCTATGGTCATGTCAAGGACCTCGGATATGTTCTTTCCTTTGTAAAGTATGTCCAGTGTTTCTCTGTTGTACCTCATTCCCTTACACACATCGCAGGTTACATAGACCGGCGGGAGGAAGTGCATCTCCACCTTTATAACCCCTTCACCCTGACAGGCTTCACACCTTCCACCTTTGACGTTGAAGGAGAACCTTCCCGGTTTGTAGCCCCTTGCCTTAGCCTCGGGAGTGTTGGCAAAGAGGTCCCTTATCTGGTCAAAGACCTTGGTGTAGGTAGCGGGGTTGCTCCTCGGAGTCCTTCCTATCGGCGACTGGTCAACGTTTATCACCCTGTCAAAGTGCTCAAGCCCTTCAATCCTCTCTACCTTCCCATACTGCTCCTTTGAGCCGTAGAAGTGAGCCTTTGCGTACCTGAAAAGAACATCGTATATGAGAGTTGACTTCCCGCTTCCCGACACTCCCGTTATACACACGAACAGTCCTACAGGTATCTCAACGTTTATGTTCTTAAGGTTGTGCTCCTTTGCACCCACTATCCTGATGTGCTTTCCCTTCGGTCTTCTCCTCTTGCCCGGGACTGGTATCTCCTTCCTTCCCGACAGGTAAGCTCCGGTCAGCGACCGGGGGTTAGTCATTATCTCCTCTAGGTCCCCCACTGCTACCACCTCCCCGCCGTTCTTACCCGCTCCGGGACCCAGCTCAACTATGTGGTCCGCAGACTCTATCGTCTCCGGATCGTGCTCCACGACTATCACGGTGTTGCCTATGTCTCTGAGCTCTTTTAATGTGTTTATAAGCCTGCTCGTGTCTCTGGGGTGAAGCCCTATTGAAGGCTCGTCAAGGACGTAGAGAACGCCGGTTAATTTTGAACCGACCTGAGTTGCAAGCCTTATCCTCTGCATCTCCCCGCCGGATAGTGTAGTGGCACTCCTTGAAAGAGAAAGGTAGTCAAGACCTACATTAACCAGAAAGCCGAGCCTCTGGGCTATCTCCTTTACGAGCCTCTCGCCTATGAGGAGATCCCTCTTGGGGAGCTTCTTAGGTAGCTCCTCCATCCAGGAACGGGCAACTCCGACGGGCAGGTCGGTTATGTCCCATATACTCTTTCCCTCTATGAGAACCGCGAGGGCTTCGTCCCTCAGCCTTGAGCCACCACAGGAGGGGCAGGGCTTCTCAACTATGTAATCCTCTATCTCTTCCCTGACTCTATCAGAGTCCTCGGAGAGGAAGCGCCTCTCCAAGTGGCGCACTATACCCTCAAACTCAATCTCCTGAGTTGAGCCATAGAGAAGTATTTTCTTCACCCTCTCGGGCAGGTCCTTGAACCTCGTCCTCGGGTTGTAGCCGAGCCTTCTCAGGACGTTTGCTACTGGGAACTTGATGTAGTTGAAGAGGGCGGAGTCAGCAATCCTGAAGGCGTTTACCGCCGGCTCATCCTCATCAATGAGCATTCCCACATCTATCTCCCACTTGACACCGAGCCCTTTACAGCTCGGACAGGCTCCGTAGGGAGAGTTGAAG
>JALSTO010000312.1 GCA_026983685.1 Aquificaceae bacterium
GAAGCTCAAGGAGCTCATAAAGCCTTACAGCGTTGGCTTTGAGGACCTCGGAAAGGAGCTTGAGACCCAGTACAAGAACCTGTACGAGAAGATAATAAGGACTGTAGCTGAGAGCCTGCGCCAGTTCGGGGTAAACTTCCCCAACCTTGAGGAGAAGAAGCTTACCCTTGAGCAGGCACTGCACAAGATAATCTCTGAGGAGCTGTACCTGAACGTTGAGACAGGTGAGCTCTCCGAGGAGGACAGGGGGGATGAGTACCTGACCGGCAAGGAGGCGATAAGAACCTACTATGAGAATGTGAGGACTAAGAAGAACATACCTGTATTTGAGAGGGTAAAGGAGGAGATAAGGCACACCGTTCTGAAGGAGGTCTCCGAGCAGAAGGTAAGGAAGTACCTCAGGATCCTCAAGCTCGTTGACGGCTTTATAAAGAGCGGGAACAAGCCTGAATGGATGATACTTGAGGTGATACCCGTTCTCCCGCCCGACCTGAGACCCCTCGTAGCCTTGGACGGTGGAAGGTTCGCTACATCTGACCTTAACGACCTCTACAGGAGGCTTATAAACAGGAACAATCGTCTCAAGAGACTTATAGAGCTTGACGCTCCCGAGATAATCATAAGGAACGAAAAGAGGATGCTCCAGGAAGCTGTGGATGCCCTGATAGACAACGGCAAGCGGGGAAGGGTGGTCACCCAAAATGGAAGACCCCTCAAGTCTCTGGCGGACTACCTAAAGGGTAAGCAGGGTAGGTTCAGACAGAACCTGCTCGGTAAGAGGGTTGATTACTCGGGTCGTTCGGTCATTGTCGTCGGACCGGAGCTTCAGATGCACCAGTGTGGTCTTCCCAAGATAATGGCTCTTGAGCTCTTCAAACCCTTCGTTTACAGGAGGCTTGAGGAGAAGGGCTACGCCACCTCCATAAAGAATGCCAAGAAGCTTGTTGAGCAGAAGACCCCGGAAGTCTGGGAGTGCCTTGAGGAGGTTGTCAAACAGCACCCTGTCCTTCTGAACCGTGCACCCACACTTCACAGACCTTCAATACAGGCTTTTGAGCCCGTCCTCGTTGAGGGAAAGGCTATAAGACTTCACCCTCTCGTGTGCCCACCCTTCAACGCAGACTTTGACGGGGACCAGATGGCCGTTCACGTCCCTCTCGGCATAGAGGCTCAGCTGGAGTCCTACATCCTCATGCTCTCCACCCAGAACATACTCTCTCCTGCCCACGGTAAGCCTCTGACCATGCCTTCTCAGGACATGATCCTCGGAACCTACTACATGACCCAGGACCCCATACCCGGAAGGAAGGGAGAGGGTAAGGTCTTTGGTTCCAGAGAGGAGGTTCTCAAGGCTCTTGAGCTCGGGGTAGTTGACATACACGCTGGGATAAAGCTCAAGCTTGATGGCAAGCTGATAGATACAACACCCGGAAGGGTCCTCTTCAACTCAATAATGCCTGAGGGTGTTCCTTTCGTTAACTACACCCTTGATAAGAAGAAGCTCTCCAAGCTGATAACCGACCTCTACATACAGGTGGGCAACGAAGAGACGGTCAAGTTCCTTGACCGTGTCAAAGAGCTGGGCTTTGCAAGGGCTACCATGGCGGGTATATCCATAGGGATTGATGACCTTCAGGTGCCAGAGGTGAAGAAGGAGATAATTGAGAGGGCTCTCAAGACCACCGACGAGATATGGAATCAGTACGTTAACAATGTCATAACCAACAAGGAGAGGTACAACAAGATAATTGACGTCTGGTCTGAGGCTACGAACCAGGTATCCAAGGCTATGTTTGACGAGATTGAGAAGGGAGAAAGGCTTGAGAACGGGAAGAAGTTTCCCGGAGTCTTCAACCCGATATTCATGATGGCAAACTCCGGTGCGAGGGGTAACAGGGACCAGATAAGACAGCTGGCGGGTATGAGAGGTCTCATGGCGAAGCACTCGGGAGAGTTCATAGAGACGCCCATAATATCAAACTTCCGTGAAGGTCTTTCTGTTCTTGAGTACTTCATATCAACCTACGGTGCGAGGAAGGGGCTTGCGGATACAGCCCTGAAGACAGCTTTTGCGGGTTATCTGACGAGGAGGCTCGTTGACGTTGCTCAGGACATAACGATAACTGAGCACGACTGCGGAACCCTAAAGGGTATTGATATTGAGCCCATAGTTGAAGGTGGTGAGGAAAAGGTACCCCTCAAGGACAGGATATTCGGAAGGGTTCTCGCGGAAGACGTCAAGGACCCCTACACTGGGGAGCTCATAGCGAAAAGGAACGAGGTTATTGACGAGAAGCTCGCGGAGAAGATATCCCGTAGCGGGGTTGAGAAGGTCAAGGTCAGGTCTCCCCTCTCCTGTGAGGCAAAGAGGGGAGTTTGCGCCATGTGCTACGGATGGGACCTCTCCCAGAGGAAGATAGTCTCTGTCGGAGAGGCTGTTGGTGTTATAGCAGCACAGTCCATAGGAGAGCCGGGAACCCAGCTCACGATGAGAACCTTCCACATAGGTGGTGCTGCGACAGCCCAGAAGATTCAGAACGTTCTCAAGGCTGAAACCTCCGGTAAGGTTAAGTTTTACAACCTCAAGCTCATAAAGAACAGGAAGGGAGAGGTTCTCAACATATCAAGGGAAGGAGCGATCGGCATAGTTGATGAAGAGGGCAGGGTGGTTGAGAGGCACGCGGTTCCATACGGAGCAAAGATGCTCGTTGAGGAAGGTCAGGAGGTCAAGGAGGGCACAGCCCTTGCTGAGTGGGACCCCTTCAACACTTACATAATCGCTGAAGAGGAAGGTAAGGTTGAGCTCAGGGACATAATCCTTGACGTTACCGTGAGGGAAGAGAGGGACGCCCTCACAGGAAAGACGGTCACGATAGTCTCTTTCATGAGACCAAAGGATGCTACCCTCCACACGCCGAGGGTTGTCGTCGTTACAGAGGATGGAAGGGAGCTCACCTACGACCTGCCCGTTAACTCAATCCTCAACATACCTTCCGAGAAGATGAAGTTGGAGTGGCACGTCTGTCCGACCTGCTCCGAGGCTGAGGACGCCCGCATACAGCACAGATATTATGTTGTGAAGGAACTGAAGGTGAAGCCCGGAGACATCCTCGCCCGTATCCCCAAGGAGATGGCAAAGGTCAGGGACATAGTCGGAGGTCTGCCCAGAGTTGAAGAGCTCTTTGAGGCACGTAAGCCAAAGAACCCGGCGATAATCTCCGAGATAGATGGCTATGTGAAGATATACGAGGATGCGGATGAGGTGATAATCTACAACGCTGTCAGCGGTGAGACGAGGAAGTACGCCATAAAGAAGGATGAGCTCATACTCGTCAGGCACGGGCAGTTCATAAAGAAGGGGCAGAAGATAACCGAGAGCATCACCTCTGAAATAGACGGACAGGTCAGGATGAAGGGAAGTAAAGGCTTCAGGGTCATAGTTTACGACAAGGATACAGGTCTTGAGAAGGAGTACCTCGTTCCGAAGGGTAAGCACCTCCTCGTGAAGGATGGCGACGAGGTAAAGGCTGGTGAGCCCCTTACGGACGGCACACCCATACCCGAAGAGATGCTCAAAGTGAAGGGTGTTGAGGAGCTCCAGAAGTTTCTCCTCAAAGAGGTCCAGATGGTCTACAAGCTCCAGGGCGTTGATATAAGCGACAAACACTTTGAGATAATCATCAGACAGATGCTCAGGAAGAGGAGGATAGTAGATCCCGGAGACAGCAGATTCCTTGTAAATGAGGAGGTTGACAGGGAAGAGCTTGAGGAAGAGATACAGAGGATAAAGGAAGAGGGAGGAAAGCTTCCCAAAGCGGAGCCTGTCCTTGTGGGTATAACCAAGGCTTCCCTTTCCACGAGAAGCTGGATATCCGCTGCCTCCTTCCAGGAGACAACAAAGGTCCTCACAGAAGCTGCCTGTGAAGGCAAAACCGATGAACTCTACGGTCTCAAGGAGAACGTCATAGTCGGTAATCTGATCCCCGCTGGAACCGGTGTGGACGAGTACTCAAGGGTGAACGTGGTTGAGGAGGGTCAAAAGAGCCTCTTCCCTGAGACTCCTCAGGAAGAATTGAAGGAGGAAGGTGAGTGAGATATAATAGTAGATTGCGTGTTTTCAGGAGGATAGAGGTATGCCGACCATAAACCAGCTGATAAAGCACGGCAGACAGAAGAAGAGGAAGAAGTCTAAATCCCCCGCACTGGAAGGGAACCCCCAGAAGAGGGGAGTCTGTGTCAGGGTCTATACGGTCACTCCCAAGAAGCCGAACTCAGCGCTGAGGAAAGTCACGAGGGTAAGGCTCTCAAACGGCATAGAAGTTACCGCCTACATACCCGGTGAGGGACATAACCTTCAGGAACACTCCATAGTGCTCGTGAGGGGTGGAAGGGTCAAGGACCTTCCCGGTGTCAGGTACAAGGTGATAAGGGGAGCGCTTGACGCTGCGGGAGTTCAGGGAAGGCGTCAGTCCCGTTCCAAGTACGGTGCCAAGAGACCTAAGGAAGAGAAGGGAGGTTAAGGTATGCCCAGGAAAGGACCCGTTACACCAAGGGAGATTCCGCCAGACCCCAAGTACGGTGATGTCTTGGTACAGAAGCTCATAAACAAGGTGATGAAGGACGGCAAGAAGAGCGTTGCGGAGTGGATAGTCTATACAGCCCTTGAAGAGGCATCAAAGGAGAGGGGTATGACCCCAGTTGAGCTTATGCACAAGGTGATAGAGAACCTCAAGCCCCAGTGGGAAGTCAGACCCAGAAGGGTTGGGGGAGCAACCTATCAGGTTCCCATAGAGGTTCCTGAAAGAAGACAGATAAGCCTCGCCATAAGGTGGCTGGTTGAGGCAGCAAGGAACAGACCTAAAGGAAGAGGATCTTACACTATGGCTCAGAGGCTCAAGGCTGAGATGCTTGATGCCCTTGACGGAAAGGGCGGAGCGATTAAAAAGAAGGAGGACACCCACAAGATGGCTCAGGCTAACATGGTGTTCTCCCACTTCAGGTGGTAAGGAGGTTCAGTTATGGCAAGGGCGGTTCCGATAGAGAAGCTCAGGAACATAGGGATAGTAGCCCACATTGATGCGGGAAAGACGACGACTACCGAGAGGGTTCTATACTACACGGGAAGGACCTACAAGATAGGTGAGGTTCACGAAGGTGCGGCTACCATGGACTGGATGGAGCAGGAGAAGGAGAGGGGGATAACTATAACCGCCGCAACTACCGCCTGCTTCTGGGAAAGGAACGGGCAGAAGTATCAGATAAACATAATAGACACGCCCGGACACGTTGACTTCTCCGTTGAAGTCGTCCGCTCAATGAAGGTCCTTGACGGAATAGTCTTCATCTTCTCCGCAGTGGAGGGTGTCCAGCCCCAGTCGGAGGCAAACTGGAGGTGGGCTGACAGGTTCAACGTTCCGAGGGTAGCCTTCATAAACAAGCTTGATAGACTCGGGGCTGATTTTTACAGGGTATTCAATGAGATAGGAGAAAAGCTCACAATAAAGCCGGTCGCAATTCAGATACCCGTCGGTGCTGAGGACAACTTTGAGGGTGTTATAGACCTCATGGAGATGAAGGCGATAATATGGCTTGAGGAAACCCTTGGAGCGAAGTACGAGGTAAGGGATATACCTCCCGAGTACGCGGATAAAGCTCAGGAGTGGCGGGAGAAGATGGTAGAGACGATCGTTGAAACGGACGACGAGCTCATGGAGAAGTACCTTGAAGGACAGGAGGTGAGCGTAGAGGAGCTTAGGAAAGCTCTAAGGAAGGCTACGATAGATAGACAGCTCGTCCCAGTCCTCTGCGGTTCCGCCTTCAAAAACAAGGGCGTTCAACCCTTACTTGATGCAATAGTTGACTACCTCCCATCACCGGTTGACCTCCCGCCCATAAAGGGAACAAATCCCAACACGGGCGAAACCGAGGAGAGGAAGCCTTTAGACAGCGAGCCCTTCTGTGCATACGCCTTCAAGGTCATGTCCGACCCTTACGCCGGACAGCTGACCTACATAAGGGTTTTCTCCGGACAGCTCAAGGCTGGCTCTTATGTTCTGAACGTCACAAAAGGCGAGAAACAGAGGGTGGGAAGGCTTCTCAGAATGCATGCCAATACAAGGGAGGAGATACAGGACGTCTCCGCCGGTGAGATATGCGCTGTTGTAGGTCTTGATGCGGCTACCGGCGATACCCTTGCGGACGAAAAGCATCCCATAATCCTTGAGAAGCTTGAGTTCCCGGACCCGGTCATATCAATGGCTATAGAGCCAAAAACCAAAAAGGATCAGGAAAAGCTCTCTCAAGTGCTCAATAAATTCATGAAGGAAGATCCCACCTTCAGGGCTACCGCTGACCCTGAGACGGGGCAGACGCTCATACACGGTATGGGAGAGCTTCACCTTGAGATAATGGTTGACCGTATGAAGAGGGAGTACAACATAGAGGTAAATGTCGGTAAGCCTCAGGTTGCTTATAAGGAGACTATACGCAAGAAGGCAACTGGAGAGGGTAAGTTCA
This sequence comes from Aquificaceae bacterium, assembly GCA_026983685.1. Classification (GTDB taxonomy): domain Bacteria; phylum Aquificota; class Aquificia; order Aquificales; family Aquificaceae; genus Hydrogenivirga. The sequence goes on from JALSTO010000312.1 coordinate 6,517, forward strand.
TAAGGCAAACCGGCGGTAGAGGTCAGTACGGACACGCAATAATAGAGATTGAGCCTCTTGAGAGGGGGCAAGGTTTTGTATTTGAAAACGCCATAGTGGGAGGCGTTATACCAAAGGAGTTCATACCTGCGGTTGAGAAGGGTATAAAGGAAGCCTTAGAAAGTGGCATTCTTGCTGGTTATCCTGTCGTAGATGTTAAGGTGAGGCTCTTTGACGGCTCCTACCACGAGGTTGACTCTTCGGAGATAGCCTTCCAGATAGCGGGTTCAATGGCTTTCAAGGATGCAGCTAAGAAGGCTGATCCGGTGATACTTGAACCCATAATGGAGGTTGAGGTAGAAACTCCCGAGGATTACGTCGGAGACGTCATAGGAGACCTTAATTCAAGACGCGGAAAGATAATGGGGATGGAGAACAAAGGTGTCATCACGGTTGTCAGGGCTCATGTCCCCCTCGCTGAGATGTTTGGCTACGCTACAACTCTGAGAAGCTTGACACAAGGGCGAGGAACCTTTATAATGAAGTTTTCCCATTACGAGGAGGTTCCTCAGCATATCGCTGAAAAGATCATAGGTCAGCGGATGGCTGGAAAGAGTGCCTGATAGGAGGTGAAGGAAAGAGATGGCTAAGGAGAAATTTGAGAGGACAAAGGAGCACGTAAACGTAGGGACAATAGGGCACGTAGACCACGGCAAGAGCACCCTGACCTCAGCCATAACCTGCACCC
>JALSTO010000313.1 GCA_026983685.1 Aquificaceae bacterium
AAGACCTACCTCTTAGCCTTTCTCCTCTTCAGGGTAATTGATATATACAAGCCCTTTCCCGTGAACCTCTTTGAGAAGATACCCGGTGCTTGGGGGGTCATGCTTGACGACGTTGTCGCCGGAGTTATAACTTCCTTTATACTCTTCCTCCTGTTAAAATAGTCCTTCCCATGAGAATAAGGATTGCCCACAGCCCGGACTCGGACGACGCCTTCATGTTCTACCCCCTCGTAAGGGGAGAGATAGATACCGAAGGTCTTGAAATTGAGCATGTCCTTGCGGACATAGAGACCCTTAACAGGGAAGCTCTGAAGGGGACCTACGAGGTCTCAGCAATATCCTTTCACGCATACCCCTACGTTGCGGACAAGTATCTCGTCCTTCCCAGCGGTGGAAGTGTGGGAGAGGGCTACGGACCGGTTGTGGTGGCAAGGGAGCGGTTGGAGAGTCTCAAGGGAAAAAGGGTTGCTGTTCCGGGAACCTTAACCACGGCTTTTCTTACCCTTAAACTCTATGAGCCTGAGTTTGAGGAGGTTGTTGTTCCCTTTGACAGGATAATTGAAGAGGTAGAAAGGGGAACGGTTGATGCGGGACTTGTTATACACGAGGGACAGCTCACCTACTCAGACCACGGACTCGTAAAGCTGGTGGATTTGGGAGAGTGGTGGAAGGAGAAATACGACCTTCCATTACCCCTTGGCTGTAACATAGTCAGGAAAGACCTCGGAAAGGAGAACATAAGGAAGATAGAAAGGCTCATGAGAAAAAGCATAGAGTTCTCTCTGAGAGAAAGAGAGAAGGCTCTATCTTATGCCATAGACTTTGCAAGAGACCTTCAGGAAGACAGGGACAGGACGGACAAATTCGTGGGTATGTATGTAAATCACAGAACCGTTGATTACGGAGAGGACGGCAGAGAGGCGGTAAGACTGCTCCTGAGACTGGGAAGAGAGAGGGGAATAATAAAGACAGAACTCCCCGAGGTGGTCTTTTCAGACGAAACCTGAGCTGTGCAATACTATTCCTAATGGAGCTGTTCGGGGTAATAGAAAATCTTCAATACAGAAAGGTAATAGAAACTCCCCTCAAAGAGTTCATCTTTCCAAATTTCTCGGATATTGACATTAACTCTTTGCCCCCAGCCTGTGTGGTTAGACACAAAGACGTGCCCTTTGCCCTGTGCTGGTGGCGTTCTCCCAAAAGGTCAAGGAGTTACCCTTACGCCAGAGTTTACGATACCCTATTCAAGGGAACGACAAAATCGGTTGCTGTTATACCTCTGGTAAAGGATGAGGGTATAGGTGGAGATAGGGACTACCTGCAGTGGGATACGGTATCACTGATGAGCCTTCTGAACGTGTATGTAATACCTGCGTATTACTGCAAAGCCAACAAAAGGAACGATAGAAAGATAGGGGACCAGAAGTTTGACACCGACCACGTTAAGAGAAAGTTAGAAGAGCTTAGGAATTATCAAGCGTCCGCACTCCACTGGAACATAAAGGAATTATCTAAAGAGAACCTCTCAAATCTCATAGATAGAGTTATAGAGTGCTACAAGAAGATAGCCATTCAGACAGGGGTAGAGTTACACTCAGAAACGGGGCTTCTAAAGTTCAAGGCAAAGATAGAAGAAGGTGTTCAAGAGTTCATAAGCTTTTCAAGGGATAAGGCTAAAGATGCTCAAAGAAGGGAAAGGACAACAATTCAACCAAAGGAGCAGATAAGCCTGGGGATAAAAGCAAGCATAACCATTAAGAACTACTTAGGAGGACTCTACTTCCTTACTGTAGATGAAGTTGAAAGGGATAAGGACATCATTTATCTCGTTGAGAGCAAACACTCAAGTAAATCTATAGTCCCAAAGGAGGGAGACATAAAGGACGGGCTCATTAAAATGATACTTCTAACAAACATAAGCAGGCTATACCTAAATGGAAAACAGGTGAAGTTTAAGCCTGTGCTGAAGCTAACCTCCGACAGAATGCCTAAAAATCAGGCTACCATAAATAGTCTCCTGCCTAAGTTGAGAAAAAGAGCAAGGAACTTCTTTGAAAAGCTGATTGAAGAGGCAAAGCTAAACAACTTTGATATAAGGTTGGAGGGCAATTCATGATAAAGAGTCCCCTGAGGTATCCGGGAGGTAAATCTAAAGCTCTGAGCTTCATATCTAAGTTTTTTCCCACAGATTTTAAGGAGCTAAGGGAGCCTATGATGGGGGGTGCCTCCATAACTTTCTACTGGGTTCAAAAGAAGCAGAATGCCACCTTCAAAGCGGGAGACATAAATTATGACCTTTACTGCTTTTGGAAGGAGCTAAAACACAATAAGGACAAGCTCATAAAAGAAATCAAAGCTATAAAGGCATCATACAAGGATGGACGTAAACTATTTGAAGATATAGTTTCAAGGAGAGACGCAAACTTAAGCGATTTCCAAAGGGCGGTAGATTTTTTCATCCTTAACAGGATTACCTTTTCCGGAACTGTTGATTGCGGGGGTTATTCAGAACAGGCCTTTAGAAAAAGGTTTACGTGGAGTTCCATAGAAAGGTTAGAGAAAGCCTACGAGGTTATCAAAAGGGTAGAACTTTTTCATGGAGATTATCGGGAGCTTATGGATATGGAAGGAGAGGGTGTGCTCATATTTTTAGACCCTCCTTACTACTCCGCTAAGAAGTCAAAGTTATACGGTAAGAAGGGAAGCCTTCATTTAGAGTTTGACCACCTCAGGCTCTTTGATACCGTTCAGCGCTGCAAACATAGGGTTTTGATAACCTATGACAACTCTGAGTATATAAGACAGCTATACAAAGACTTTTACATCGTAGAGTGGAAGCTCAGTTATGGCATGACCAATTACGGAAAGAAGAGCGTTAGAAAGGGAGAAGAACTATTGATAGCCAACTTTCCCATAAAAGAAAAACTGGAAAGATTAACGGGAACCCTCTTTCAAAAGGTAGTAAGCTACAGAGCTTAAATCTCCTTATTAAGACCTTCTATGTATAGCCTCTCCATTATCTTTCTCGCTATCGGTGCTGCGACCTTACCCCCTGACTCGCCGTGCTCTACGAGAACACCTATCACAAAGAGGGGGTCTCTGTAGGGAGCAAAACCGACGAACCAAGCGTGGTCTCTAAGTTTCCAAGGTAGCTTTCTCTTTTTATTACCCCTCTTTATGTAAGCCACCTGGGCTGTTCCCGTCTTGCCAGCTATATCAACTATGGTAGAGAAAGCTCGTGCTCCTGTTCCCCTCTTTACAGCCTCTCTCAGACCTCTCCTGATTATCGCAAAGTACTCCTGCCTCCCTTTTATAACCTTCCAGACTTTCCTTCTGTTCTTCCATACTGTCTTACCCGAAGGGTCCTTTATCTCTCTGACCAGAGTGGGTCTGTATATGACTCCATTGTTGACTATACCCATCATCATGAGGGTTTGCTCCATCAGGGTGGAAAGCATGTATCCTTGACCGATACTCAGGTTTACAGTATCGCCGTCGTACCAAGGCTCACCGAATCGCCTCCTCTTCCACTCAGGGCTGGGAAGGAAGCCTCTCTTCACAGGTATCTCTAAGGGTATGTCCTCCCCGTAGCCGAACTTCCTTACATACCGCAGGATCAAAGAGGGACCGAGCTCGTAGCCGTAGGTGTAAAAGTAAACGTCACAGCTCTCCTGGAGGGCTTTCACAAGATCCACCGGACCGTGCCCGTATATGTTCCAGCAGTAAAATCTTCTGTTCCCAAGGTAAAAGCTTCCCGTGCAGAGGACTTTATCCCAAGGTGAGGCGGTCTTTGTCTCCATGAAGGCGTAGGATATAGGAACCTTCAGGACTGAAGCTGGCGGATACCTTCCGCTCGTTGCCCTGTTGAACATGGGCTTGAGCTTGTTCTTGCTTATTCTGTTCCACTCACTGTAAACCCTGTTCGGGTCGTATCCGGGAAAGCTCGCAAGGGCTAAAACTTCTCCGGTCTTGGCGTTCATAAGCACAACCGCTCCCGCAACCTGACCAGACTCATTGAAAACATCTTCAACGATGCGCTGAATCCTCATGTCTATGGTAAGGACAAGACTCTTCCCTTTAACCGGCTCCTTTCTGTGGAGTGTTTTAACCACCTTGCCGAGAGCATTTATCATGACCTCCTCCCTTCCGAGCTCTCCCAACAGGATCTTATCCATACTTCTCTCTATGCCTGCTTTTCCCACGTAGCTCTCCGAGGCTATTTTGCTACCGAACTTCTGTAGCTCCCTACGGGTCGGGTATCCGACATAGCCTACCACGTGGCAGAGTCTCTTACCGTTTGGATAGACTCTACCGGGAACTATCTCAACAAACACCCCGGGCAAACGGTAGGAATTGGAGTAGAAACTTTCAAGCTCCTCCTGTGTAAGGTTTTCCTTTATCCTTATAGGCTCTATACCCCTTCCCTTCTTCTCTATAACCTTTTTTAACTCAATGCCGAAAACCTCCTTCAGGGAGCTCTCAAGCCTTCTGAGGTCTTCCTTACTAAGCCTTCTGTAGTCAAGGCTGAGAACGTACCTCGGCTCATCGTAAGCGATCTTGCTACCATTCCTGTCGTATATATCACCCCTTGGCGGGTATAGGATCCTTACCCTCAGGTAGTTTTTCTTAGAAAGCTCTTTGTACTTCTTCCCCCTGAGCACCTGTACCTGAAAGAGTCTGCTCAGTATAAGCAGGAAGACCCCAACGAGAAGGCTAAAGAGAAGAATGAAGCCCCGCCTGTTCATTCCTTCTTTCTAATGTACAGGAAGTAGAGCAGGAAAAGCAGAACTACCTCAAAAGCCCAGGAAAAGAGGAAGGTGCCCAAGGAGAGTTCAAAGGAAAACTTAGCCCTCATAATAAAGTAGGCAAGGCTCTTCTTTAAAAGTAGCAGGAAGGAGGAGGGGAGGATATAGGTCAGGGCTGTCCTGAACAGGAGCCTTTCCTGAAGCAGTAGGAAAAGGTAAACTGAGAGGACCTCTGTGGTAAGGTGAAGCCCCACTGTGTCGGTCATGAGGTCAAGGAAAGTCCCCCCGGCGATAGCCCACAGGATGGCATCTCTGCCAAGAAGATATGCTCTTGCCAAGAGAACTATGAGAAGGAGGTCCGGGGCTACGAAACCGGGTCTGAAGAGGGTCTGCAAGAGGGTAGCCTCAAGCAAGAGCGATAATAGGAAGACCAGCGCGTACTTCAATACCTCCTCCTTATAACGAACACGTACTCTTCAGTCCTGGGATCAACTGAGGGCTTCACTCTAACTTCCTTGAAGAAAGGGTCCTTTCCCCTTCGCACCTTCTCAACCTTCCCTATCATAAAGGGAGGGATCCTTCCCTTCCTATCCACCATATAAACTTCATCCCCCACAGACATCTCATCTCCAACATTAACGTGAAGCAGGCTTCCTAAGGGGTATCCCCCTCTGTATATGTACCTTTTGAGCTTCTTGCCAGCAACCGCTGAGCTGGAGAACTTCTCGTTGAAGGGAGTTACAACCCTACTCGTAGAACCGAGAACTCCTTCAATCACACCTACAACGTGGTCCTCTGTAACTACAAGGTCTCCTTCTCTGTAGCCCTTGTCTTTACCCCCTTCAATTATGACGAATAGGTCAAAACCCGAGGGGTCGTAGTAGATTATCCGTGTTACGCTGTAGCGAAGCCTCTTGAACTTTGGAGGCACCTTCAGTTTCTTGCTTAGGGATTCAAGCTCAGACATGCAGGCGTTTAGTTCCTTTTCTGTCAGAAAGAGAGAATTGAGCTTTCTTCTGAGTCTTATGTTTTCCTTTTCGGTATTAACAAAGTAAAGGTAGGCGCTCAACTCCTCCCTGAGTTCAAAAGTTATGTGCTCTTTGAATTTAATAATGGGTGCTACGATCGTATTCACACCCCTGACAACAGCCCTAACGTAGGAAAATCTTGACACCTCGGAAAAGAAGAGGACAGTCCCGAGGAGGACCGTAAGCCAAGAAAGCAGGTGAAATCTCTTTCCAGTCATTCCATGGAAATTCTTCTTATAAGCTCAAGGTTATCAAGTATCTTCCCTACCCCTCTCGCAACTGCTATTAGTGGTTCATCGCAGTAGAGAGCCTTTATACCGGTTTCAAGCCGTATCCTCTTGTCAAGGTTGTGAAGAAGTGAACCTCCGCCTGCCAGGACTATCCCTCTGTCCGCTATGTCCGCAGCGAGCTCCGGCGGAGTCCTTTCAAGGGTAACCCTTATGGCGTTTATTATTGAGTTTACCGTATCCTCAAGCGCCTCAGTTATGTGGTGATTGGTTATCTTTATCGTTCTCGGAAGTCCTGTCATGTCCCTTCCCCTGATCTCCATACTTTTCTCCTCATCCTCCATGACAGCGCTACCGAGCTCTATCTTTATCCTCTCTGCGGTCTGCTCACCTATGAGTATATGAAACTGCCTCTTGATGTACTGGATGATAGCCTCGTTCATCTCATCACCCGCTATCCTGAGGGAGTTAGATACAACTATACCAGCTAAGGATATGACCGCTATCTCGGTGGTTCCTCCCCCTATATCAACGACCATATTTCCCAAAGGCTCATCAACTGGAAGGTCAGCACCTATCGCAGCTGCCATTGGTTCCGCAACGAGGAACACCTCCCGCGCCCCGGCGCTCTTTGCAGCGTCTATAACAGCCCTCTTTTCCACAGGTGTTATGCCAGTTGGCACACCTATCACAACCCTTGGCTTTGGCTTAAACAGGGTACTTCCGAGAGCTCTCTTTATAAAGTAGGAGAGCATAACCTGTGTTATCTCAAAGTCGGTAATAACGCCGTCCCTGAGAGGTCTTATCGCCTGAATGTTCTCGGGGGTCGTACCCACCATCTCCTTAGCTTCTTTTCCAACAGCCAGGACCTTTCTGGTCTTCACATCAATAGCCACTATGGAGGGCTCGTACATAACTATCCCCCTGCCCTGCATGAAGACAGCTGTGTTTGCAGTACCCAGGTCAATACCTATGTTGTTGGATAGGAAGCCGAAAAACTTGTCCAGTAGCATCTTACCTCCCTCAAAAGTGCTTATATTTATTCTAATGGCAGTTAAAGAGATCAAGCTTGATGAAATTGTTGATGCACTACAGGAGAAGTATTCGGAGGATAGTGAGCGTATAAGGAGTGCTTATGAATACATAAATGAAAGGCACAGAAACCAGTTTAGGAAGTCTGGAGAGCCCTACGTTGTTCATCCAGTCAATGTTGCAAAGATACTTGCAGACC
>JALSTO010000314.1 GCA_026983685.1 Aquificaceae bacterium
CGAAGAAATAAAGGAAGAGGTCATAAGGGGAAGGATAACCGACGAGGTTGTGGAAGCCTTCGCCCTTATAAGGGAAGCGGGAAAGAGAACCCTCGGGCTGAGGCACTTTGATGTCCAGCTCATAGGTGGCTTTGTCCTCCATCAGGGGAAGATAGCGGAGATGAAGACCGGTGAGGGTAAGACCCTCGTAGCCACCCTCTCCGCAGGTGTAAACGGCATGACCGATGAAGGGGTGCACGTGGTAACGGTCAACGACTATCTTGCCCGAAGGGACGCTCAGTGGATGGGAGCAATATACAAGTTCCTCGGACTTGAGGTGGGGGTAATAAACTCCGACGGAGCATCCTACAGGGTTGAGTGGGCTGACGAGAACGCTTTTAAAGAGGCTATAGAGAAAGACCTCAGAGTCTGGCCCCGTGGACACCGGGAGGAGACCCTTCCTTCGGACATGGTGAACGTTGAGGCTAAGAAGGCGTTCCTCACAGTTCTGAAAGAAGTCCCCAGAAGGGAGGCATACTCCGCAAACATAACCTACGGCACCAACAACGAGTTCGGCTTTGACTACCTTAGAGACAACATGGCTTTTTCCAAGGAGGACATAGTTCAGGTAAAGGGACACAACTACGCCATAGTGGACGAGGTGGACTCAATCCTCATTGACGAGGCGAGGACACCCCTGATAATCTCGGGACCCGCACAGGTTGATATCGGTATATACAAGACCGCTGACGCGGTGGTAAGGAAGCTTGAAAAGGACAAAGACTTTACTATTGACGAGAAGAACAGGAACGTAACCCTCACCGAGGAGGGAATAGCGAAGATAGAGAAAGCCCTCGGGATTGACAACCTCTACGACCTCAAGCACATAGACCTTCTCCACGCCATAGTCCAGTCGGTCAGGGCACACCACCTCTTCAAGAAGGATGTCCACTACATAGTCAGGGATGGGGAAGTCCTCATAGTTGACGAGTTCACGGGAAGGGTTCTGCCCGGCAGGAGGTGGTCTGACGGACTCCACCAGGCGATAGAGGTAAAGGAAGGCGTTCAGGTAAAGGAGGAGAACCAGACCTTAGCTTCCATAACCTTCCAGAACTACTTCAAGCTCTATAAAAAGCTTGCGGGAATGACGGGAACCGCGGAGACCGAAGCCCTTGAGTTCAGGGAGATATACGGGCTTGATGTGGTTGTAGTGCCCACTCACAGACCCATGATAAGGAAGGACCTCCCCGACCTTGTCTACAAGACCAAAAAGGAGAAGTGGGAAAAGGTAGTTGAGGAGGTCCTCATAAACCATCTCTTCGGGAGACCCGTCCTCGTGGGAACCGTATCCATAGAGGACAACGAACAGCTCTCCGCACTTTTGAAGAACAAGAAGCTCCTTAAAAAGCTCCTTGAGAAGGAGGAGGTAAAGGAGAGGATTGAAGAGCTAAAGAAGAAACACAAGGTCAGCGACGAGGAGCTTGAGAAGAAGATAAAGGAAGTCCTCAAGAAGGGTATTCCCCATAACGTTCT
>JALSTO010000315.1 GCA_026983685.1 Aquificaceae bacterium
CGTCAGAACCTTTCGGGGAATAGCGAAAAACATAAGACCTCTTTTGAAGAAAGGTGTCCTCATAACTGACCTTGGGAGCGTTAAGGGAAGGCTAGTTTATGACCTTGAGGCTATCCTCGGCAAGACCTACGTTGGAAGCCACCCCATAGCGGGTACGGAGAAGTCGGGCGTTGAGCACAGCACGGAAGACCTCTTTGAGGGGAAAAAGATCATAGTAACCCCGACGGAAAATACCGACGGAGGAGCCCTTGATAGGGTAGTAAGCCTCTGGAAGATGACCGGTGGTAAGGTTGAGATGATGGACCCATACCTTCACGACTGGGTCTTCGGGGCGGTTTCTCACCTTCCCCACGCAGTAGCCTTCGCTCTGATAGATGCACTGATAGAGATGTCGGGGGAGGTTGACCTCTTCAGGTATCCTGGAGGTGGATTCAAAGACTTCACTCGCATAGCAGCGAGCGACCCTGTCATGTGGAGGGACATCTTTTTGGAGAACAGGGAGAATGTCCTCAAGGCTCTGGATATATACCTCTCCTCCCTTAAAAGGCTCAGGGCACTTGTAGAGGAGGGGAAGGAGGAAGAGCTTACGGAGTTTTTAAGAGAAGCGAAGGAGAGGAGGTTGAGTATAGAATGAAAGAGCTGAAGATAGAGAAGAAGGTCAAGAGGGTAAGAGGTGAGCTCAGGGTCCCATCGGACAAGTCTATATCCCACAGAGCTATCATAATAGGCTCCATCGCCCGGGGGGAGACCGTTGTTCACAACTGGCTCAGGTCCGCGGACACGGAGGCAACGCTGAACATTCTGAAGGTTCTCGGAACGGAGATCCTTGAGGAGGGAGAGACCCTTCGGGTAAAGGGAAAGAATTACAGCTTCACAGAGCCCGAAGACGTCCTTGATGCGGAAAACTCCGGAACCACCGCAAGGCTCCTCCTTGGGGTTCTATCAACCCAGCCCTTCTTCAGCGTGCTCACTGGTGATAAAAGCCTCAGAAGCAGACCAATGCTCAGGGCTGTTGAGCCTCTCAGGGAGATGGGTGCGGACCTTGACGGAAGGGAAATGGGCAACAGGCTTCCCATAAGTGTCAGGGGAGGGAAGCTGAAGGGTATATCCTTCTTCAACAAGAGATCATCCGCCCAGGTGAAATCCGCTCTACTTCTGGCTGGTCTGAAGGCTGAAGGTATGACGGAGGTCCTTGAGCCCGTTCTCTCAAGGGACCATACCGAGAGGATGCTTAGCTTCTTTGGAGCTGAGGTTATAACCCTCGTGGAGGAGAGGGAACACATCGTCAAGGTGAGGGGAGGTCAGGAGCTTCAGGGAAGGGAGGTCTATTGTCCTGCGGATCCTTCTTCCTCCGCTTTCCACTGCGGGCTGACCCTCCTCGCTCCCGATGGAGAGCTCCTTCTGAGAGATGTGCTCGTAAATCCGACGAGGGATGGCTTTTACAGGAAGCTGAGAGAGATGGGGGCGGAGGTTGTCTATGAGAACGAGAGGGAGGTCTCAGGCGAACCGATAGCGGATATAAGAGTCAGGAAGGGCGATAGGCTCAGGGGAGTTAAGGTCCTGCCGGAGGAGGTCCCCGCCCTTATAGATGAGATCCCGATGCTCGCTGTTCTTATGGCACTTGCGGAGGGAAGGTCTGAGGTCAGAGGAGCCAAGGAGCTCAGGGTGAAGGAGAGTGACAGGATAAGGGCGGTGGTCAAGAATCTGAGAAAGATGGGGGCGAAGATAGAGGAGCTTGAGGACGGCTTCATCGTTGAAGGTGTGGAAAAGCTGAAGGGAGCCCGAATTGAAACATACGGAGACCACAGGATAGCGATGGCTTTTACAGTGGCGGGTCTTGTGGCAGAGGGGGAGACCATAATAGATGACATCTCCTGCGTGGAAGTTTCCTATCCGAGCTTCTTTAAAGACCTTGAATCAATTGTTGAGTATCTTCGCTAACCTCTTTATCGCCTCTACCTTCTCCCTCTCTCCCAGCTTAGCCTTAGCTATCGCTCTCTTAAGTGTATCAAGGGTCGTGTCGTATATGTCCCTCTGGACGGGATAGGGGTGTCCGTCCTTCCCGCCGTGGGCAAAGGAGTATCTTGCTGGGTCTTCAAAGGAGGGCTTTGCTCCATAGATAAGTTCCGCAACGAGAGCTAAAGCCCTTATAGTTTTCGGTCCTATTCCCCTTATCCTGAGAACGTCCTCAAAGCTCTTCAGCTCAATCTCCTCAGTCTTCTTCACGGTTTCGTGAAGCCTCTTCAGGTTCAGGTCCTCGGGACTTATGTAGTGTCTGGAAGGAAGCTCCAGCTTTCTTATACCTTCCAGCTCTTTAAGGAAGAGCTTTCTATCGTTCAGGAGCTCTCTTATAGCTTCTTTAGACTCTGCGGAGCTCTTGGAGGTCATGTCAAGAATTATCCTTTCATGAACCTTCTGGGCGGATATACCACTGTGGGGCTCTTCGGTAAGGCTAACCACCCGGGCACCGAGCCAGTGATACCTCCTCGCATACCTGCTCCCGGTGTTCATACCCTGCTGAACCACAGTCCAGTCCCCCTCTTGTGTGAACACCATGGTGTGGTGGTAGAGCTGGTAGCCGTCCTGGAGGAGGGTATTGTCCACCTTAGCCACGAGCCTGCTCAGGTCCTTAAACCTTTCCGTATCAAAGCCGTACTTCTCTCCCAGTCTATCAAGCTCCTCGGGGGTTCTCAGAGCGGTCCTTCCCTTCCCTCCGACCACGAATACACCAAGTTCCTTTCCTGTATCCTTCAGAGCCTCCTTCAGAGCACCGCACACGGTGGTTGTAAGACCACTTGAATGCCAGTCAAAACCGAGCACACAGCCCAGAGACTGGAACCAGTAAGGGTCAGAGAGCCTCTCTAAGAGGGTCTTCCTTCCGTGCTCAAGGACGATAAGCTCAACTATGCTCTTGGACAGCTCAACCATGCGTCTGAAGAGCCATGGAGGAGCCTTACCGCCATGAAGGGGCAGGTTGGCTATTCCCTTTCTCATCCCTTTTTAAGATAGAATATTCTCTGTTTAAATGCTGGAATCTCTTCATCTCTTTGCCAGAGAGCTCGTTGAGTCTTACGGCTACCTCGGTATATTCCTGATCTCCTTTACAGAGAGCATACTTCAACCTCTGCCTCCTGACCCATTCATAGCGGGGGGAACAGCCTTTGGCTTGAACCCTATCCTTGCATCCCTGACAGCAACTATCGGAAGCGTTCTGGGTGGGCTCACAGCCCATACACTGGGTATGCTCCTCGGAGAACCCGTTACAAAGAGGCTCATAGGTGAGAAGTACTTCCTGAAGGGTGAGGTTCTCTTCAACAGGTTCGGTATCTGGGCTGTACTCATCGCTGCCGTGACACCCGTACCTTTCAAGGTGGTTTGCTGGCTTGCAGGCATATTTGAGATGCCCAGAACAAACTTTCTCCTTGCCTCCTTCTTCGGGAGACTTCCCCGATTCCTGCTGGTAGCTTATGCGGGTGATTTCGTAGGGAGGCTGATTGACCTGTGAGCTTCTACCTGCGCACCTTCTCTTGACACCGATGTGAATCCGGCTGAACATATAGGTATGGTCTTTGAAAAGAGGATCCTCTATAGAATAGAGGAGCTTGAAAGAAAAAGAGAGGATGACTTCAAATATCTAAACCAGAGGATAGACCAGCTGAGGCAGGAAATGAGCCAGTTCAGACAGGAAATGAGCCGGATAAACCACAGAATTGATACCGTGATCCAGATGCTCTCGGACATTCTCAGAAAGTGATCCGTTCATGAACGATTATTAAGATATGACCTTCTTCAGTCACGAATTCTTCACGAGGCTCCTCGGCTTGAGGGATGCCTACACAAAGGGGCATACAGAAAGGGGAGTAGCTTACGCACTCGCCATAGGCAGAGCTCTGGGCTTGACGGAAGAGGAACTCAGGGAACTTGAGATCGGGGGATACATCCACGATATAGGAAAGATAGCTATACCCGACGTAATACTTCTCAAGCCTTCCCGCCTTACAGAGAGGGAGTATGAGGTCATGAAGCTTCATGTTCAGCTCGGTTACGAGCTTGTTAGAGATATGGGTCTTCCTCAGAGGTCCTTAGAGGTGCTTCTCTACCATCAGGAGAAGTATGATGGGAGCGGGTATCCTTTCGGTAAGAGGGGTACCGACATACCCCTCCTTGCGAGGATATATACCATAGCGGACTCCTTTGAGGCTATGACCGCAAGGAGGATATACAAGCGATCCAAACCCTGGAATGTGGCACTGAAGGAGCTTGAGGAGCTTGCAGGAAGCCACTTTGACCCTGAAATAGTCCCGAAGGCGGTTGAGGTTCTCTCCGGGCTTGAAAGTCCCCGGACCCCGCCCCTTGAGCTTGATGCGGAGATAGAGAAGATCAGGTGGAGCTTTTACTACCTTGACTTTACCGGAGCGATAAAGGGAGATCTCTTCCTGCCTACCCTTGAGGCTTTCATAGAGAAGGGCGACCCCTTCTGCTTTACCACCTTTGATATAGAAAACCTCTTTGAGATAAACAGAAAGTACGGCTGGGAGAGGGGTAATGAGGCTCTAACCAAGCTCGTGGAGGCTATCAATATCCAGTGCTGTGGTATGCATGATATAAGGGATGTGATAATAAAGCTCATGGAAAGGGATATTATAGACATAACCTCTCCCGTCATCTTCCGTATAGGAGGGGATGAGATAGGTGTTATAGCTCCCTACATACCGCCCCCTGAGAAAGTTCTCTCTGTGGCGAAGGTCATGGAGGAGTCCGGTGTAAAAGTAAAGTATCTACAGCTCCACTTTCCCAATAGCTTTAAGACGGTTCAGGACGTTCTCCATATGATCGCCCAGTTCACGAGGAAGCCCCCATGGATTTAAACTTATCCTGATGTTTGGAAGGAAGCTCATCCTGTTCGGCGGAAAGGGGGGAGTAGGAAAGACTACCCTCTCATCCTCCTTAGCCCTTCTCCTCTCAAAGAGAGGGAGGAGGGTGCTACTTATATCCACAGACCCAGCTCACTCCCTTTCAGATCTCTTCGGAGCGAGGGGAAGGGGTGTGATTGAGGTCTCGGAGTGGCTCCACATCCTTGAGATAGATCCGCAGGAGGCGGTGAGGGAACATATAAAGAAGGTACTTGAAAGCCTGGAGTCCCTACTGAGCCCTGATGTCTTTTCTCAGATAAAGGAGGTCTTCCATTCCGTTGAGGAAACCCCCGGGGCTGAGGAGTCTGCGATCATTGAGAGGCTCTCAAGTCTTATCCTTGAGAGGATTGAAGACTACGATCACTTCGTTGTTGATACAGCGCCCACAGGACATACACTCCAGATGCTGAAAACCGTGGGCAGGGTTGGTAGCTGGATAGAGGAGCTCCTGAGAAAAAGGAAAAACGCTCACAGATTTTGGGAAGCGGGAGGAAGCCCAAGGGAAGACAGGACCCTCAAACTCCTTGAAGAGAGGAGGAAAAGGTTTGCGAAGTTCAGCGGGCTTATCCTCTCTCCAAGAACAACCTTCGTTCCTGTTCTCAACCCCGAAAGGCTACCGATTGAGGAGACCCACAGGCTCGTTGAGAATCTTGGGAAGATGGGAATGGGTATTGAACTCCTGATAGTGAACAAAGTTTTGCCCGAAGGTAAGGAGGGTTTATTTCTGCATATGAGAAAGGAGCAGGAAAAAGAGTATATGAGGGAGATTGAGGAACGCTTCAGGGACTTCAGGAAGATTTACATCCCTTTAAGGGAAAGGGACATCTCCAGTTTGGAGGACCTTCAGGAGCTCTCCCTTGAGCTTGGGAGGAGGATGGGCATATGAGCATTGTGGTGCTCGGGCTCGGCAGGTACGTGGAGGAGATCACGGAGATCGTAGCAGGCTTTTCCGACGTTATAGTTGTTGAAAGAGAGGGAGAGAAGCTCAGGAGCTTCCTTGAGAAGGAGAAGGGTATAGATAATCTGAGAGTTGTCCCGGGGAGTGCCACAGACCTTGAGCTCTGGAAGGAAAAGATAGACCTTAGCTCCGTTGAAGCTGTCATCTCCTTTCTTGATAGCGAAACTACCCTGACAATAGCCAAGGTTCTGAGAAAAGCCTTCCGCTTTAAGGAGAGCATAATATTCGTGGCAAAGGAGAGACCCGAGAGCAAAGAGTTCAGGGAGCTCTCCATAGAGCTCGTTTCCGTTCCAGACCTTCTCGGTGCTGTTCTCAAGAACCTACTCAGGAGCAAGGGGATTGTAAGATACCCCGTCGGGATAGGTATGGGAAGGGGTGAGGTAGCCGAGGTGCTGATAACGAGGAGTTCGCCTGCCGTTTTCCTCAGGCTGAGCGACCTGAGGATGAGGGGCGTAAGGGTAGCTCTCATATACCGGGAGGATAGGGTCATCCTTCCCCGAACGGACCTGAGGCTCCAGCCGGGCGATAGGCTTCTCGTAGTCGGTGAGCCCTCCAGAATTGAGCTCTTCCTGAACATGGTTATAAGGGGTGAGCCCAACTTCCCTTTGAAGTGGGGTCCTAAGGGTATATCCTGCAATGTTAAGGGTGAGGAGGTTGATTACGTGAAGGAGAAGCTCAAGGTGAGGGAGTGGGTTGAGGAAAAGTGCGCTGAGGAACTTCCCCAGGAGGATGCGGGGATAGTGCTCCTTGATGGGAAAAATCCGAACGTTGACCTCGCTTTCAGTGGTCTGAGGGTTCCCTCTCTCCTCCTGAGGGGAAGCTTTCCCTACGAAAATATCCTCGTTTCCGCTAACACAGAAGCTCTGAGCTTTCTTCTTGCCAACGTCGTTGATTTTGCGAGGCTCTTCGGAAGCAGGCTCTTTATCCTCTTCGTCACAAGCATTGAGAAGATGATGACAAAGGAGGAGAAAGAGATCCTTGAGAGTCTGAAGTCCTTTGTTGAAAGGACCTCCGACGCGGTGGGCTTGGAGGTGAAGCTGATAAGGAAGGAGGGTAACCCTGTCAGGGAGACCCTCAAGCTCCTTGAGGGAAAGTTCAACCTTCTGGCTGTTGGCTACACCCCGGGCAGAAGGAGCAGGTTCTGGA
This sequence comes from Aquificaceae bacterium, assembly GCA_026983685.1. Taxonomy (GTDB): domain Bacteria; phylum Aquificota; class Aquificia; order Aquificales; family Aquificaceae; genus Hydrogenivirga. The sequence goes on from JALSTO010000315.1 coordinate 7,018, forward strand.
GCCCCTATGTCCCCCACCTGCTCGCAAGAAAGGCTGAGCTGACCACGCTCCTCGTGCCGGAGGTAATCCTTGAGCGCTGAGCTCCTTCTCCTTACGGTTTTCGCCGGTGCCTTCCTATCTCCCCTATTTGCAAGGCTCTTGAACATGCCCGTCCCCGTTGGG